>JBIIVV010000354.1:0-2755 GCA_044339235.1 Ferruginibacter sp. | reverse complement strand
TCCCTGTGGTAATCCTTACCTCCTCAAAGGAAGACCCCGACATTAAGGAGTGCTACAAACTAGGTGTAAACAGCTATGTCGTAAAACCAGTGGGCTTTGAGGATTTTTCAAAAACTGTTGCCCAGTTAGGACTCTATTGGCTGCTGATTAATCAACAGCCCAAATGGTAATCCCTACACAGCAGCAAGAAAATATAATAAATATTTCCAACCAATCAAAAGGCATGAGCGAATATGGCATTCTACATGTAGAAGATTCCCTGGCAGATTCGGACCAAATAAAATGGTTGTTAAAAAAAGCAGGCATTCATTTTCGTTATTTTTTGGCAACGGATGAAAAAAGTTTTCGCGAGGGACTTCAAAAATTTATTCCGGATGTAATTTTATGCGACCATACCCTTCCTCATTTTAACTCTACGCTGGCTTTTGAAATATGTCAACAACAAAAGCTAGACATCCCTTTTTTGCTCGTAACAGGAACCGTTTCGGAGGAGTTTGCCGTAGAAATGATGAAAAAGGGAGTAGCCGATTATTTGCTAAAAAGAAATTTAAATCGCTTGCCATTGGCCATCACCCATGCAATCGAAAATAGAGCCAATGATCGCATTGTAAAAAAAATACAATTTGACTTACAGCAATCCGAATCGCAGCTAAGAACCATTTTTGACAATGCTACTGTTGGACTTATTTTACTAGATACAAAGGGAACGATTGTTCAGCTCAATGAACTGGCCCAGGAGTTTATACAACTTGCTTTTTTGCAGTCTGTACAAGTTAATACCCCTTTGCTTCAACTCGGCGAAAAATTAAAAAAGGAATGGGCAGCCAATTTTGAAATGGTATTGGCCGGCGAAGCCATTTGGCAGGAAAGCAGCTATCCACAAAAGAATGGTGAGAGTAGCAGCTTTAGTATCCACTTTAGTCCTGTCAAAAATGAATCCGCAAAAATAGTGGGCAGCTGCATTACCATTGAGAATACAACAGAAAGAAAGAAAGCAGAAATTCAACTCCAACAATTAAACGAAAATTTACAACATCAAACGAAGCTTTTAAAGGCATCCAATGAATGGCTGGAGCATTTTGCCTATGTGGCTTCGCACGATTTACAAGAGCCCTTGCGCATGGTGAACAGCTACCTTGGCTTATTGAAAAAAAATTACGATCCCTTGCTGGATGAAAATGGAAGAAAATATATTTCGTATGCAGCCAATGGCGCCATAAGGATGCGGCAAATCATAACCGACCTGCTTGAATTTTCAAGAGTAGGAAAAACAATCAATGTACCAGAAAATATCCAGCTCAATGAATTAGTAAATGAAGTACTGCTGCTTTTCAAAAAAGAAATGAATGAAAAAAAATTGGTAATCGACGTAGGCAATCTTCCCTCCATCCACTGCCCTAGTTCGCCTATAAGACAGGTATTTCAAAACCTACTCAGCAATGCACTAAAATATTGCAAGCCGAATTGTAAGCCTAAAATCAGTATCCGATCAACGGAATTAAAAGAGTATTGGCAAATTTCGGTTACTGACAATGGGATTGGGATTGATGAACAGTTTCACCAAGAAATTTTTCAGATTTTTCACCGCCTTCACAGTCGGGATGAGTATCCGGGAACGGGAATGGGATTAGCCATCACCAAAAAAATAATTGAAAACTTAGGGGGTACCATTTGGGTAGAATCTGAATTAGGTAAGGGAGCTAGCTTTCATTTCACGGTAAAAAAGTAAACCGTAGGCATGAGGATTTCGATTGTAAAAATGAACAATTCTGCAAAGTTGGGACCAACGGCTTTAGCCCGCTGGTTGAATTAGAGTGTTACAGATAAATTCAATTGTCCACCAAGACCAACCTCAATAATTCTTTGAAGTGTTGAAATGCGTACGTCTTTTATATCATTCTCAACTTTTGAAATATATGATTTGTTGGTACCGCATTTAACAGCAAGTTGTTCTTGCGTCAAACCCTTTTCAAGTCTAGCTTCCTGTATCATTGCTCCTAATTTAAAACTTTCGTATCCTTTGTCGAAATTGTCCCTTTTTCTTGTACCCTTTTTACCATATTGTTCGTCAACAAGCTGGGCAAGCGTCTTGATGTTATTTTTTGTCTTCATAATATTCCTCCATTATTTTTAAAGCTTAAGATAGGTTGCTGGAATTTGTTGCAGTTCTTCCATTAGCAAAAATGTCCAAACAATCTTTTCTCTTACTTTTTGTCGCTGTTTCAATAGTCGACCCTCAAAAAGTTTGATTTGGCGATTTAGCAAATTAGGTGTTTTGTGCCCTTGAATAAAAAGTGCTAGAAATTTTCAATATCAGCCGTTAAAAAATCAAGGCTGTTTGAGCCAGCACACCCCTTCAAGTAACTTACTCTGCCGGCGAGTTCCTTGATTTTATCCGCCGCGGCGGATTGATTTTTTTTGTTACTTTTTTGCATCAAGGCAAAAAAGTAAAGGATCGATATTCCGTGTAGGTTTCCAAGCCTATATAGTTCCCTTTTTTTACCAAAAAAAACTAGTTGAAATGCAAGGTTATTAATCATTTGGCTGATTATCCAGTCGTTCTTTATTGATTCATTTTGATCAAAAGCTTTATCGAATGGCAGTTTTCAACTTTTTGACGGTCGACTCATTAGAAACGCTTCAAAGTAATCTTTGTAAGTAACGATTGTCCTAAATTTCATTCATTCACTCACAAAGTAAAGTTACAAAAGTAGTCCGAAAAGACAACTGCATTGGCAACTATTTTTTCTCAGTT
>JBIIVV010000117.1:0-9813 GCA_044339235.1 Ferruginibacter sp. | reverse complement strand
AATCATTAATGGCGCCATGCAATTTGACGAAACCAATTTATTGCCACTATATAAATTGGTAGTAGGCAAACCAGGTAGTTCCTATACCTTTTCGATAGCCGAGCGAATTGGATTAGAAAAAAGACTCATTCAAAAAGCTAGATCCCTTGTAGATGAGGATCATTTTACGCTAGATAAATTACTCAACCGAACTGAGCAGGACCTGCAGAAAATAGACCATGACAAAAAGGAATTAAATCAGCTTTTGAAAGAAAATGAGCGTTTGAAAAAAGAAATGCAGCAGGTAATGGATAAAGAAAAGCATTTACAGGAGGTAGAGCGCTTAAAATACCTGCATTTAATCACAGAGGACAAGCTTTCCTATTTAAAGGATATGGAACGCAGGTTAAAAGCCATGGTGATTGAATGGCGTAAAGCTGAGGATAAGGACAAAGTGGTTAAAATGATCCATGCACTCTTATTCAACCAAAAAGAAAAGATGGTGAAGGAAAAACATGCGAAAAAAGGCAGTGAAAAATTCGTCGAAATAGGGGGAGAAATTCAAATAGGCGATAAAGTGAGGATGAAATTGAACCGTCAGGTAGGAATTGTAAAAGAAATTAGGGGTAAAAAATGTGTGCTGCAAGTGGGTGTAATGCCTATTACTGTTGACTTAAAGGATTTGGTGGTGGTAAAAGACAAGGTTACGGAATAAATAAAGTTGTAAAAATTTTGGCTTAAAATTTTTCAACCCGTACTTTTGCGCCGGAGAGTTGGCAGAGCGGTCGATTGCGGCAGTCTTGAAAACTGTTGACTGTTACAGGTCCTGGGGTTCGAATCCCTAACTCTCCGCCACTTATTAGTGCAAACATTTGTTTATCAATTGTTTGCACTTTTTTATTGGGGGTATAGGTGCAGATTAGGGCGCAGAAATTCGAATTAATTATAGCCTTTTATTATTTTAAAAAATAGACCAATAATATTTCATTGTCTATTTATTTAATAAGCATTACCCCATCCAACCTATAACAGGTTTTCTGCCAGAAGCTAATTGAAGGATCCTTTTTTGGAAATCCTGCTAAACAAATCTATTTTTAATATATTCAATTTTCAATCTGCTTTTATGAAAAATTTTCTTTTCTTTTTTGGCTTTTTGCTTCTAACCTACATTTCTTCTGCCCAAAACAAAAGCATCGGACAAATAACCCGACTGGACCCTGCATTAGATAAAATAATTGAAAACAATGCTAGGATTGAAGTGATTGGCGATGGGTTTCTTTGGTCAGAAGGACCTGTTTGGGTTAAAAATGGAGGTTTTTTATTGTTTTCGGATGTACCTGCTAATACCATTTATCAATGGAAAGAAGGTGAGAAAATCACTGAATTTTTGAAGCCTTCAGGCTATACTGGTATCCTGCCTTATGGCGATGAGCCTGGAAGTAACGGATTGATTATTAATAACTTGGGGCAATTGATTTCCTGTGAACATGGCGACCGCCGTATATCTGCAATGCCACTTGCTATTGGTGGCAAACGGACGCTTGCCGACAATTATTTGGGTAAGCGTTTCAATAGTCCAAATGATATTGTGCAGAAGTCAAATGGGGACTATTATTTTACTGACCCACCTTACGGAATGCCTAAAAAAGATAAAGATCCCAGCCGTGAAACGGCGCTTTTTGGGGTCTATCGAATTGGAAAAAATGGGGTTGTTTCACTAATCATACGAGATTTGACCCGCCCCAATGGATTGGCTTTTTCGCCTGATGAAAAGACCCTTTATGTAGCACAATCTGACCCAGAGAGAGCTTATTTGATGGCATATCCGGTGTTGGCGGATGGAATTGTAGGAAAAGGGAAAATCTTTTTTGATGCTACGCCAATGGTAACACAAGGTTTAAAAGGCTTGCCTGATGGACTAAAAATTGACAAAAAAGGAAATATTTTCACGACTGGACCAGGAGGAATATTAGTCATTTCGCCTAAAGGAAAACTTTTAGGTAAAATCGAAACCGGCGAAGCTACTGCCAATTGCGCCTTTGGAAATGACGGCTCAGTGCTATACATTACGGCAGATAAGTATTTACTGAGAATTCAAACAAAAACCGTTGGTGTTGGGTTTTGATTTTGTTATAAAAATTGGCTATCAAAAATTGAATGCTGGATTCACGCTAATTGTTGTTTTTGTTTAACCAAATAACTATTTGATAGCAAAGATTTACTCAATTTCTTAAATTCTACCTTTTAAATGCACTGATTACTTTTCATTTTGTGATAAAATTGGCCTAAAATTGAAAGGTGAATCCAATAATTAATATAATTTTTGCGTTAATTTTACCAGATGCTAAAAATCCAGCAAATCATTATGAGTAAAAAGTTTTTTCCAATATTCCTTGTACTAACAGGAACCATCCTTTTTTTAGCTTTTCAAACGCAGGGGAAATCAGATGACAACCCTAAATCCAAGAATGAGAAGATTCTGCAGAATGTGGGTATGCTATTAGAAGAGGGGCATTTAAGTCCGAAAAAAATCGATGATGATTTTTCCAAATTAGTAATGAAGCGATTTATTGCTGATTTAGATGATGACAAAACTATTTTTCTTAAAATAGACTTGGATAGTTTCAAACGTTTTGAATCAAATATTGATAATGAGATCCATGGCGAAAAGCTGGAATCTTTTTATTTGATCAGCCAATCTTATACCCGTAGGTTGTTACAAGCTTCGGAGTATTTTAAAATTATTTTATCAAAGCCTTTTGATTTTACTAAAGATGAAAATATTGTTTTAGATGGAGATAAAGTAAATTTTCCTACCACTGAAGCAGATAAAGTAGAAGTTTGGAGAAAGCGATTAAAATACCTGGTTCTTTCCAGATATGCTGATTTAATTGATGACAGGGAAAAAAATAAACTCAAATCACTTACCCCAGATACTGCGTCTAATAAAAACGGCACTCCGAAAGAGAAATTTGTTTATAAGGCTGATAGTACCCTTGAGCGGGAATCAAGAGGGCAGGTTCGCAGGCAGATTGAGCGATATTTTACCACTTTAAAAAATCACAATACTGCGGATGAATTATTTAGTTCATTCATTAATGCCATTACTGGTTCTATGGATCCGCACAGCAATTATTTTGCTCCTATCGATAGCCGTGGATTTAATGAGATGATGAGTGGAAAGTTTTATGGTATTGGTGCGCAGTTGAGAGAAGACCAGAGCAAAATAAAAATTGCTAGTTTAATTACAGGTGGTCCAGCATGGAAAAGTGGAGAATTAGGTGTGGATGATGAAATTTTGAAAATAGGGCAAGGTGCTGCCGAAGCGGTAGATGTAACTGGTTACGGAGTTACGGATGCGGTAAAGTTAATCAGAGGTGCAGAAAAAGGAACTGAAGTTAGGTTAACGATTCGCAAGCCTGATGGAAGCAGTAAAATTGTATCCTTGAATAGGGATGAAATTAAATTAGATGACACATTTGCTAAAAGTGCGATTATAAAGGGAGAACATAAAATTGGCTATATCTATTTACCCGAGTTTTATATGGATTTCGAAGATCCAAAGGGTGCAAGATGTTCGGATGATGTTGCTAAAGAAGTAACCAAGTTAAAGGCTGAAAATGTTGAAGGCATTGTGCTTGACTTACGTGGCAATGGGGGAGGTTCGCTTCCTGAAGTTGTAAAAATGGCTGGCCTTTTCATTGAAGACGGACCGATTTGTCAAGTAAAGGGAAGGGATGAAAAGCAACCCTTTCAATGGAAAGATAGGGATAAAACTATTTTATATGATGGGCCATTAACAGTGATGGTTGATGAGTTTAGTGCTTCTGCTTCTGAAATTTTTGCAGCAGCCATACAAGACTATAAAAGGGGGATTATTGTGGGTAGCACATCTACTTACGGCAAAGGTACAGTTCAAAGAACCATTCCATTAAATCCAGAAAGTGAAAATGCGGTATTTAATAAAAAGACAGAAGATCTCGGTACTGTTAAATTAACATTGCAAAAATTTTACCGTATCAATGGTGGCGCCACCCAATTAAGAGGGGTTGTACCAGATGTAATAATCCCTGATAGAATGGAACTGGCTAAAGCTCGTGAGAAAGATAATGTGTCCGCTTTAGCATGGGATGAAATATCAAAGTCTGATTACAAAATCTGGACGAGCAACTACAACACAGATTTAGTAGCAGCAAGTTCCAATGAACAGGTGAAGAATAATATGGCTTTCAAAAAAATGAGGGACAAGATCGATTCTATTGATAAGGAAAGTGAGCGGGCCTATTCTTTAAACATTATTAAATACCAATCTGCACAAAAGCTGTTGAAAGCTAGGTACAAACAACTCGAAGATCTATTGAAACTTCCTGTACAGCTAAATATTAAAAATGTTGAGCAGGATTTGGATAAGTTGACTGCTGATAAAAATAAAACCGAAAAAAACAATCGGTTTTTGAATACTTTAAAAGGCGATATCTACATTGACGAAGCGGTAAAGATTACTAATAAAATGATTACCCAAAGTAATATTGCCCTTCATGGCAAACCTGCTACTAGTGTCAAGAATTAAGTCTATTTGTTGAAAATTGAAATCTAATTATTGATTTGGAACGAAAAAAATCCCTGTTGCTTATTGGTAGCAGGGATTTTTTTTTTAGCCATTAAGGCGGCCCCATTAACCTAGCTTACAAATAAAGTTCTTCCATAATTCTTTGGTGGTGCCTAAAGTGGCCAATAATAATAAACCCCAATTCTTCTACCGAAAGTGTATTGTTACCGGCTTTACCTTTTGTATCGAGCATTGCTGAAGTAAAGCTGTCGAATAGAAATAGCGTAGATTTTCTTACTGCTACAAATTCAGCAGTTAAACTTTCCCAACTTCTATTGTTGGCATTGGATTCTGCAGCGTAATCGTTTTCATCAAATCCGGGAAGTATGGCTGTTTCTTTTCTTGCAAAACATAATGCGCGATAGGAGAAAATTCTTTCCGAATCAATAAGGTGTTGCAATATTTCTCTTAAGGTCCATTTAGCGGTTGCGTAGGAATACATTGATTTTTCTTCGGAGATACGGGGTAGCAATACCTTAATCTCCTTTGATTGTTGGATAAACGCCACTTCAAGTTGCTTTTCTTTTACCAGGTCTATATACCGCTGAAAATAACCCGGTTGGTTGGTAGGAGATATGCTGCTTGACATGGTACTGATTTAAAAAACTATAAAACCTTCCATCATTTGTATAAAAAATGTTGACTCAGTTCTTATTGTTTTTTTGATTTTTTGATAATTGGTTTAGGTAAATTTTCTTTTTTACTATTTCTATCTCCTTTTAATGTGCTAGCCAGTTGTATAGCGGAATAGGCATTCAGTAAACCACCCGATTTAGATAACTCGTTGAATGGAATTAATTCGTCTGTTCCTGGGAGCGTTACATTTTGAGTGATTTGTTTAGCAGAATTTTCAATTGCAAATTTGATTTGTTGGGCCGAAAGGTTAGGATAATAACTGAGAATCAGTGCAGCTGTTCCTGCTACAACGGGGCAGGCCATGCTTGTACCAGATGCATTACCATATTTATTACCACCTGGAAGGGTAGAATATATTTGAACACCTGGCGCAAAAATATCTACTTCCTTTTTTCCATAATTGCTAAAGCTAGCCGCAATACCACCATTAGAAATATCTCCACTTGCTCCGACTGTAATCCAATTGGTTGCTTTGGTTGTTGAATTTTTATAAATTGGAGAGGGGAAATTGTCAGTGGAGTCAATATTTTTACCATCATTGCCTGCAGCGTGTACCAATAAAACTCCTTTTTTTTCTGCATATTGTACAGCTTCATCTACCCACTCTTTTTCCGGAGAAAATTCTTTGCCAAAGCTCATACTGATTACCTGGGCACCATTGTCTACTGCATAGCGAATAGCAAGTGCTATATCCTTATCATGCTCATCTCCATCCGGAACGGCCCTTAGCATCATAATGCGCACATTGTCTGCAATACCATTCATACCCATTTGATTGTTCCTTACTGCGGCTATAATACCAGCACAATGGGTACCATGAAAAGGGTTGGACGCCATGAGGTCGTTGTTACCATAATTACGATCGTTGATATTAGATTCATCATCTTTTACAATCTGTTTACGGTATTCTTCCGGTGCATGATCGGCAGATTCAGCTTTTCTTAACTGCCCATCAAATTCATCGATGATTTGGTTATTGGTAATATCATCGCTTCCATTTCCCTTACAGAGTTGCAATAAAAAAAGCTTGGTCTTTTTAGCATCCGCATTGGTAGTGGTATACTTTTCAAGGTCAGAACAGTTGTATTCTTTTTTACCCAAGTCTTTTGAAATCACAGAGTCGCCTTTTAAAAAAACAGGCATCAATTTTTTTATAAATGCAATTTCCTCTGGGTTGATATCCCCAACCAATTTTTTTTGTGTTTTTTTAAATAGTGAAAACTCAGTTTTTTCAGTCTCATTCAATGATGATTCATCGGCAGTTAGATTGTTATACTTAAATTTTAACTTGTTGTAAACACGCGCTGCCTCATAACTGTCTTTTTTAACATTTCTCCCATCCTTTCCTCCCAAGAAATTCCAGCCATGGATGTCATCGATAAACCCATTTTTGTCATCATCTATCCCATTACTAGGTATTTCTTTTGGATTGGTCCAAAGTATCGACTGTAGGTCTTCGTGAAGGGTGTCAATACCACTATCTATAACCGCAACCAATACCTGCTTACTTTTGATTTTTTTTGAATTGATGAAACTATACGCTTTATCTAGACTAATTCCATATACCCCTGTACTATCTTGATTTTGGATATGCCAGTTTTTTGCATATTCGCTTTTTAAGTTTTGCGAGTAGGAGGAAGTTCCTATTAGGAGAATGAGTGTTATTAATAAAAAATAATGTTTCATCGATTGTATTTTTGTATTGCAATTTATTGAAAAGGGCTTAAAAAAAATGCTAAAATTATAGTTATCTAATTGTTTGGTTGTATTGTTATTTCTTTTGTAGATTAAAGGTCACTATTGTTGATCAGATAGTTGTTTGGAAAATTAAGGGATGGTATATCAATGTCTTTAAAAATTCCATAAACACTGCTTCCGCTGCCACTCATGCTTGCATAAAGGGCCCCTTTTTCGTAAAGCGTTTCTTTAATAGATTGG
The DNA here is from genome assembly GCA_044339235.1 of Ferruginibacter sp. GTDB lineage: Bacteria > Bacteroidota > Bacteroidia > Chitinophagales > Chitinophagaceae > Ferruginibacter. The sequence continues at coordinate 2,651 of JBIIVV010000117.1, read as the reverse complement.
ATGATGGGGAATTTTTCAAAAACAGGCATTTCAAAATCATTGGTAAGATTATCTTTCCAATGATCGATGGAGCTAGAAACTATGCTTGACAGCGATTGTTTAAAGTTGACTGTATTGTTTGTCGCAGGTTCAGTTAGCTTTAACTGAGAAAATGCCCAACGGGTATTTACATGAATTCCCGGATTAACCAATACTAACCGGTAACCGCTCAAGGATAACTGAATCGGTTGCAATAGTTCACCCCGACCGTTAGCCAAACATGTAGTATTAATTATAAAAAAAGGGCAGTCGCTACCTAATTGTAAAGCATAGGCTAACAGTTGGTTTTCCGAAAGATTCAGGGAATATTTTTGATTGAGAAAAACTAATGTAAATGATCCATCAGCCGAACCGCCTCCCAAACCTGCACCCATTGGGATGGCTTTGTGCAAGTGTAATTTTATGGAAGGTAGGGCAGGGAAATCATTCTTTAACAATTGCCAGGCTTTTATGCAAAGATTGTCATTTTGTAAGCCATCTAAATGAATTCCTGATTGGGTAAATTCAACAGTTTCTAATGTCTGGTTATTATCAATGATTTCAATTGCATCTCTCAGCGGAACAGGAAAAAAAACAGTTTCAATATTGTGATAGCCATCTGCTCTTTTACCAGTAATTTTTAATCCAAGATTAATCTTGCAATTGGGGAAGAGGAGCATTTATCGATTTTTTTTAACTAAAAACTGGTTGAATTATAACTGATAACTGGTTAACTGAAAACTGAAAGTTGTTAAACCATACAGTATTAAATAATTTCGAATGAGTTGAAGTTTAAAGAGTTATCAGTTTTTAGTTTTCAGTTTTCAGTTATCAGTTAACCAGTTATCAGTTTTCAGTTAACCTTTGGTTCTACTTTTAATCTCATCCCTAATAGTAATGGCTCTTATATAGTCTTCTTGCTCTAGTACTTCACTTAGAAGACTGTCAAGCTCCTCAAGGGAGAGGGCTTTTAAATTATTTTTGTCGCCAATTTCGTTGGTTACTTCGGCGCTTGATTTTTTCTTTTTGGTATCTCCTTCCATCAATATACCGGCATTGTCCAGAATATTATCATAGGTGTAAATAGGGCAACCAAATCGTACGGCCAAAGCAAGCGCATCTGAGGTGCGAGAATCAATTTCTACTGTATCTTTTTCACTGCTACAAACCAATTTACTATAGAATATTCCTTCCTGCAGGTCGTTGATAATCACCTCATGGAGTTCAACTGCAAAAGCCATCATGAAATTTTTCATCAGGTCGTGCGTTAGCGGGCGACTGGGACTCATCCGCTCCAACGCAACTGCGATGGCTTGGGCTTCAAATCCTCCAATTACAATCGGTAAACGACGTAATCCATTGACTTCACCTAGTACCACTGCATAGGAATGGGTTTGGGTGATGCTGTGCGATAAAGCAACGATTTCTAGTTCAATTTTCTTCATAAATAATTCACGAAACTAAGTGTTTTTGCGCAATTTTAAATTGCTTTCATTACTTGATAATTTCTGGATGGTATAAAGCCGTTAATTTGTTATATTTTGAAAATGTCGGGTTAATCAAACAATTGCGGAGTAGTTGTAAAACTAAATACAACTTAATATATACAAAAAATTGATAATACAAATTAAAGTATTTTTATTGATTTTTCAACTTTTTGACTGCTTCAATAATCTTTGGCATAACTTCAAAAGCATCTCCTACAATACCATAGTCTGCTGCTTTAAAAAAAGGAGCTTCAGGATCTTTATTGATTACAACAATGGTTTTACTCCTATTTACACCCGCCAAATGCTGGATAGCACCAGAAATTCCAATGGCAATATATAAATTGGGTGCGATGGCCAATCCTGTTTGTCCTACATGCTCATGATGGGGTCTCCAATTGATATCAGCTACCGGTCGACTACAAGCGGTAGCTGCGCCCAATAATTTGGCAAGATCTGTTACCAATCCCCAGTTTTCGGGTCCTTTTAGACCTCGACCTCCACTGATCACAATTTCAGCTTCCGAAAGGGATACTTCTCCTTCCACTTTATTACTTGCAGTTACTTTAACTTTATTTGCATCAATGTTTGCAGTAAATGCTTTCACCGTGGCGATTCCGTCAGTGATGGTGAGCGGGTACGAATTCGGATTGAGTGTGATAATTTTCACGGGTGTATTAATGGCTACATGAGCAAATGCCTTACCGCCGAATACATTTTTTTGTACCACAAATCCATTACTGGTATCCGGAACTGAAATTGCTCCAGAAACTAGTCCAGCTTTCAGCAATACACTCAAACCAGGTGCGATGGCCTTACCTTGAAGGTTGTTGGAAAGTACAATTACAGTGGCGTTTAAGCTAGTGGCAATTTGAGCCATTATCTTTGTAAATGCTTGAACATCGGCTTGATCGAGTGATTCGTTATTGACAGTATGAACCGTTGCAACACCATATTGCCCTAGCGTGGTTAAGTCATCCTTAACGCTGCCCAATACTACCGATTCGGCCGATACACCCAGTTGCGCAGCAATTTGGGCGCCATAACAAGCAGCTTCCAAAGAAGATTTCCTAATTTGGCCATCGGCCTGGTCTAACAATATTAAGACGCTCATGATAATTGATAATTAAATAATTAATAATTTTT
>JBIIVV010000353.1:0-2766 GCA_044339235.1 Ferruginibacter sp. | reverse complement strand
CTGGTATGGTATTGTATGATGTCAGGTATTGAAAAGGGCTACCAGAAGGTGCCCCAACTTCTCCATATGAGGCACGTATCTTTAAATTATCTAAGGCTTTTACATTTTGAAGGAAAGATTCTTTTGAAATACGCCAACCAACAGATACAGCGGGAAAGAAACCATAACGTTTATCAGGAGCGAAAAGGTAACTTCCGTCGTATCTTCCACTTGCTTCCACCATATATTTTCCTGAATAATCATATCCTACCCGGTAAACATATCCTAATTGCTTTGCAGCAGATGAGTAACCACTAACTCCCCAGTCACTTGGTGTAGCACTACCCATATTGATTTCATCAATCAGGACATTATAATTTCTATTAGATACACCTATGCCCTTTAGCCAATTATTTTTGTTCTCGACTACACCAGCAATGCTTAAATTATGGTTGCCGTGCGAAGCAGAATAATAAAGCCCCGCCTGATAAGTAAGTTGTTTTGAATTTTGATAGCTTTGGTACAAAGTAGGCTTAGGATCTCCAAAAATTCCATCAGTTATTACATATGGCTGTTGGCTAGTATTGATTGATGCAACTTGCATGGGAGTTTTCCATGTTTTTTGCTCCGTATATGTTGGATCATATGCAACCGTTCCTTTAAAACTTAAACCTTTTATAAAAGGAAGCTCCTGAGTAAGGGTTATTTGAGGATATAATGAGGTTACATCATCTCGGGAGTAGCCAGTGCCAAAAATAGCCGAAGCAACATAGCTGCCAAACATGCCATTGCTAAACCTTATAGGACCACTTACTCCGGGATGTTGATATTGGGCCAATTCAAAAATCCGCCCTGTTGTGTTCCCTAATCCCTGATCTGATGGTGGCCGTTCACTACTTGAAACCCGGCCGATAATTCCAAGCGCTAATTTAGTGGTATTTGTAACTTTCGCATCCAGATTCATGGTAAAATTATAACGCTCGTTCGAAGTGGTCTTCCACATCCCTTCCTGTTTTTGATACCCCAGACTTGCGTAATAGGTTACTCTGTCAGTCCCGCCACTTAATTCAATGTTGTGACTGGTTAAAAGTGCGTTTTTATTTACGAGTGCATCCCAAACATATTCTGTTGGATAGGCATCTTGATCGCTACCATCCTTATATTTTTGGAGCGCAATATCGGAGTAAGGCAAAGGAGTGCCCTCATTTTTTGCTGCTAGGTTTCTTAATAATGCATATTCATGTGCATTTGCGAATTTTGGTAAAGTAGTTGGATTTTGAAAACCGACATACCCATTATAACGAAGAGATGGCTGACCTGTCTTGCCTCGTTTAGTGGTAACCAAAATTACACCATTTGCTGCAGCAACTCCATAGGGTGCCACCGCTGCAGCATCTTTTAATACGGAGAATGATTCGATAGAATTTGGATCAAGTTGTGAGAAATCATCCCGAGGTATTCCATCCACAATGATGAGTGGCCTTGTATTTCCAGTTGATGAAATACCTCTAATATATATGTTGGAGCCATCCCTGCCTGGCTCCCCGGACCCTTGTTTTACAATAACCCCGGATACTCTTCCTCCGAGGCCATTTGATAAGTTCGTAATTGGAACGTTTTTTAACGCTTCTCCTTTAAGGGTTGAAACTGCAGCAGTTAGGGAGGCTTTTCTTTTGGTACCGTACCCCACCACAACCACATCGTTCAAGCTGCTGAACTCAATTATCAAATTAACATCGATAATAGACTTTGTTTTAACCGGCACCTCAAGTGACCTGTATCCTACTAATGTGAAAACCAAGGTTCCGTTATTAGGAACCTTAATACTATAATTTCCATAAGAATCGGTAAGTGCACTAACTTTAGTATCCTCCTTTAAAGTAACAGTAGCCCCTGCTAAAGATCCGGCATCGGATTTTACAACTCCCTTGACTTCAATGGGATTCTGCGCAATGGCATAGCCGGGAAGAATACAAATTAGAATTAGCAAGATTAAAAGCTTGGAAATTAGCTTAAAAAAAATGGATTTTTTCATAAATCGTTAATTTGTTGGTTTTGAAATAAATAATTAAGTAAAGTTTACTATCTTTTAGGAAATAAATATTCGATAATAAAACAATTAATTATACTTTTTTAACAATACAATTTTTATGATATTTTTTAGCTGATTTTTGTAACCATTAAAATAGGATTATTACTTACAGCCAGAACTAATAGAATGCCATCATTATTTATATACTGTTGTAGTAATTACCAAAGCAAAACTAAAACTTAGACAATCGTCCTTTGAAATATTGCAATTTATGAGCGTATCACTTTTAGATAAAAATCATTTACCAAGCCATTTTAATAAACCTTTTACCAGGATGTCAAAGAACAAATTCACTTTGAATTGATAAGCAATTTAATTTAACCGGACACTACTGAGTTTGAATTTTAAATGGTCGAAATCTTAAATAAATAAATATTATCTAAGAAATAATACACCTTGTTTTGACGGCCTGTTTTTTATAAAATTTTATTATTATTACGTAAACTTTTCTATATGCTTCCTGAGTATCATAAACTACCTGTGTCGGCAGAATCATCCTTTATATATAAATCCTGGGAATGTGAGTATTTTGATAAGCCCTGGCATTTTCACAAAGAATATGAACTTGTGTTAATAAATAAATCTGAGGGAGCAAGATTTATTGGAGATAATGTGGACCCATTTAAAAATGGCGATATTTTTTTAATTGGCCCCAATATTCCTCATTTATTCAGGAATAGTGAAAGATATTATAA
>JBIIVV010000352.1:0-2773 GCA_044339235.1 Ferruginibacter sp. | reverse complement strand
ATTGATGACGGATGCAGTATTTCCTCCCCAATTGAAGGAAGCTATTTTGGAAGCATATAAAAATTTATGCGGTGAAAATGTTCTGGAAGTAGCTGTAAGAAGTAGTGCTACTGCAGAGGATTTGCCAACAGCCAGTTTTGCAGGACAACACGAAAGTTTCCTAAATATTAAAGGAGAAGAGGGCTTAATAGCGGCCGTTAAAAAATGCTTTGCCTCTCTTTATACCGACCGTGCCATTAAGTACCGTGAAGACAATGGCTTTGCTCATGAAAAAGTTGCCCTATCTGTCGGTATTCAAAAAATGGTCCGCTCCGATCTAGCTTCTTCAGGTGTTGGGTTTACCCTAGAGCCGGAATCTGGATTTCGAAATATTATTCACTTAAGTGGCGTATGGGGCCTAGGAGAAAATATTGTACAGGGAACCGTTACGCCGGATGAGTTCTTTATTTTTAAACCCACGCTTTTACTAGGTAAAAATGCAATTGTTAGGAAAAAAATTGGTGAAAAGGGAAAGACGATGATCTATGGTACGGATGAAAATAACCCTGTCATAAATGTAGTTACTCCAAAAGATAAGCAGGAACAGTTTGTATTGAGCGACGAGGAAGTGACCCGGATTGCAAACTGGGCATTGATAATAGAAAATCATTACCATCAACCGATGGATATTGAATGGGCAAAAGATGGCATTACGCAAGAGATTTTTATTATCCAAGCTAGGCCCGAAACGGTTCATTCCCAAAAAAATCCATTATTGGTAAAAGAATACCAGCTCTTAAGTAAAGGGGATCTGCTTGCCAAGGGAAATGCAGTTGGCTCTTCCGTAGCTACCGGCATCGCAAGGATTTTACGATCCCCCGAAGATGCGAATCAATTGCAGACCGGTGAAATAGTGGTTACCGATTTAACCAGTCCGGACTGGGATCCGATTTTAAAAAATGCAGGTGCCATCATTACCAATAAAGGAGGGCGAACAAGCCATGCTTCTATTGTAGCCAGAGAACTCGGAGTTCCGGCAATTGTTGGTTGCGGTGACGCTACTCAGCAAATTACTGACGGCGAAATGATAACCGTTTCTTGTTGTGAGGGCGAAACGGGTTTTGTGTACAAAGGCAAATTAAATTTCAAGGAAACTTCCCTAGATTTTTCAAATGTTACAATGCCCGAATTTACAGAAGTAATGTTGATTGTTGGAGATCCTGATAAAGCATTTAAATGGTCTTTTTATCCCAATGATGGAGTAGGCTTGATGCGGATAGAGTTTATTATTACGCATGCCATACAGATTCATCCGATGGCGCTGGTGAAATTTTCCGAATTGAAAGATCCTGCTATACGCCAACAAATAGAATCACTTACGCACCATTACCCAGATAAGGAAAAGTATTTTATTGATAAATTGTCGCAAGGGGTAGCTTCTATTGCAGCTGCATTTTATCCCAAAGATGTTATTGTAAGAATGAGTGATTTTAAAACCAATGAATATGCCAATTTGATTGGGGGCAAAGATTTTGAGCCCAAAGAAGAAAACCCCATGATCGGTTTTAGGGGTGCATCTAGGTACTACCACGATTTATATAAGGATGGATTCCGGCTTGAATGTGAAGCCATCATGAAAGTGAGGGATGAAATGGGATTGACCAATGTAAAAGTGATGATACCTTTTTGTAGAACCATTGAAGAAGGTAATAAGGTGATTGCCATAATGAAAAGATATGGACTCGAGCAGGGAGTTAATAATCTTGAAATATACGTGATGGCCGAAATTCCCAGTAATGTGATACTAGCCGAGAAATTTGCTCAAATATTTGACGGTTTTTCTATCGGTTCAAATGACCTTACCCAACTTACACTGGGTATCGACCGTGATTCTGCAATAATCAGTAATCTATTTAGTGAGCAGAATGAAGCAGCCAAAGAAATGATTGCCACCATGATCTATAAGGCTAAATCCGCTGGGGTTAAAATTGGATTATGTGGACAGGCGCCCAGTGATTTCCCAGCTTTTGCAAAATTCTTGGTGGAACAACATATTGATAGTATTTCCTTTACTGCCGATGCGCTGCTGAAAGGCATTGAAAATATTTTGCAAGCAGAATTGTCAGAAAGGGTAGCGGTGTAAATACTACATATAAAAAATCCCCATCACCTAAATTTGAATCCAACTTTTTTTATCTACCCTAGGTAGGTGAGGACCTAAAATCTATCCGCAGGCATTAGATCTAACCTCCTAAACATCTAAACCCTAAACCCCTAAACATCTAAACCCCTAAACATCTAAACTCTAATCCCCTAAACAACAATTAAAAAGATCCCCAAAATGGACTATTATTAACTTTTGTTAACTAATGAGCCCCCAGCCCCCACTTTCTACCATAATCATTTACTGTTACCTATCAAACTATATATATCGCTTCCTTTCAAGTGATTTTTAAGAGGGAATAACACAAATAACAAAGGGAATTAATAAAAATTTGAAGTAGTTCGAACAAATTCACTGGTTCAATCGTTATGTTTTTTTTATATCTGAAACTCATTTTTGAGCTTTTTGATTATTAATAAAATTCAAATTAAATTATCGGCTTATTTTGGATGTTTGACAACTTTTAGATGAAATAGTACAAACTATCGAGTTTAAGAATAAATAACATCACATTTCGAAAATTTAGCATCATTGGGGCTGAATTTAACTGAATAATTTTATTTTTTAAAAAAATTAGTATGTATCATTGTTTTTTACATAACTAATATCTTTCTTTAACTAACTGTTTAA
>JBIIVV010000351.1:0-2778 GCA_044339235.1 Ferruginibacter sp. | reverse complement strand
TTTAAATGCATTTTTTTGTTGAGGCCATATAAATGCCCATTGTATTCGGCCAGGGATATGCGAAATGGATCTTTTTGAATAGCACTAAACCGCTCCAATACATGAATTTGCAAATCTTTGGCTAATTCAATGAGGTCGTAGGTTTTTCCTGTAATTTGCTTTAATGAAACCGGATTTTTTAGGCTATTGTCAAAAAGGGTCTGGTTGATATTAACCCCTATTCCTGCCACAGCAAATTTCCAATCACTACCCTGAAAGCTGTTTTCAATCAATACGCCTACTGCCTTTCTGTCACGCCAGTAAATATCATTTGGCCATTTAATGCTGGTTTCTTGACCGGCATATCGTTCAAAAAAATCATAACAGCCTAAGGCAACGCAGACTAACAATTGAAATTGTTGTGAAGCATTTAACAATTGAACATCCAAAACAAGGCTGAGGGCAATATTAACGCCATCGGCTGTCTCCCAAACCCTGCCTCGCTGGCCCTTTCCAGCTGTTTGCATCGATGTAAAATAAGTATCCCCATGTTTCGCCATTCCTGCATGAACCTTTGCCATGGCATAGTTGTTGGTACTATCAACCTGCTTTAAAATTACAAAGGACGAACCGGTTTGGGGCATGTTGCAACGATTGGTAAAGAAATAGTACTTTTGAAGATATTTGCAAGCTAGCTACTGTTATCCAAAAAACAAAAGTTAATAGTAAACTGCGGGCTATCTATAAAATTGAATGTCAATGATAAATAAACTAAAACAGCATATAATTTGAACAATCTCACCATGTTAGCCAATCGTCCAAAAAGTACTATTAAAAAGCTAACTAAAAACAGTAAAATTTTCAAGGCCATTATCGATGCCATCCAGGAAAAAAAGGGAGAAAACATCATTAGCCTTGATTTACGTAAAATCCCTGAAGCCGTATCCGATTTTTTCATCATTTGCGAAGCTAGTAATTCCACGCAATTAAAGGCGATTGCTGACTTTATAGAAGAGGACGTAAAAAAGAAATGTGGCGAATCTGCCTACAAGCATGAAGGTCGTCAGGGGCAACAATGGATTTTAATCGATTATGTAAATGTGGTGGTACATATCATGTTGCCCGAACCAAGAAAGTTTTACAAGCTGGAAGAAATGTGGAGTGATGCAGTTGCCACCGAACACAATGATTAAATCAATCACCATACGCTATCCAATAGCATAACATAAATAAATATTGTAAGCAAGCAGCTATGTCAGAAGATAAAAAACCAACCAACAAAAAAACGGGCAGTACCCCTTCTACCGGAGACGATAACCAGTCAAAAAACAAAAACCGATTTAATATCTACTGGATATATGGAATTGTCTTTGCCGCAATCGTAGGCTATAATTTTTTACGAACCGCAACGGGCACCGGGGCAGAAACCAATCAAGTTAAATTTACTGAACTTGTTAAGCAGGGGGATGTTGAAAAAATTACGACTATCCGCAACAAAAAAATTGTTCGGATATTTATCAAAAAAGACAGTCTCGAAAACAAATCCGTTTACAAAGACCTTTTTGGCAAACAGTTCGATAACGCCATTAAAATGCCTGCTCCACAACTGTATTTCAGTATAGTGGATGACAAAACTTTTGCAGCGCAAATGCAGGATTTTTACAATAAAAACCCTGCAATAACCCAGATACCCGATTCTCCCACGGATGAAGGAGAATTATTTGGACAGATAATATCTACCCTTCTACCCATCTTATTGATCGGCTTATTATTTGTGATGATGATGCGTAAGGTAGGTGGGCCAGGTGGTGGCAGTGGTGGACCAGGTGGCATTTTCAATATTGGCAAATCAAAAGCTACTCTTTTCGATAAAGCATCTAGGGTGAATATCAATTTTGGCGATGTAGCCGGACTAGATGAAGCTAAGGTAGAGGTAATGGAGATCGTTGATTTTTTAAAAAATCCGAAAAAATATACTGCCCTTGGAGGGAAAATACCCAAAGGTGCATTGTTAATAGGGCCTCCGGGAACAGGTAAAACTTTACTAGCTAAAGCGGTTGCAGGCGAAGCCCAGGTTCCATTTTTTAGCCTTAGTGGTAGTGATTTTGTGGAAATGTTTGTAGGTGTGGGTGCCAGCCGCGTTCGGGATCTTTTTAAGCAGGCAAGAGAAAAAGCCCCTTGTATCATTTTTATTGATGAAATTGATGCGATCGGAAGGGCAAGAGGTAAGAATATGATGATGAGCAATGATGAAAGAGAAAACACCTTGAACCAATTGCTTGTGGAAATGGATGGCTTTGGAACGGATCTTGGAATCATTATTTTAGCTGCTACCAACCGACCAGATGTACTAGATGCTGCTTTATTGCGCCCAGGTAGATTTGATCGACAAATCTCTATTGATCGACCTGATTTAGTTGGTAGAGAAGCCATTTTTAAAGTGCATTTGGGACCCATAAAAATTTCAACTACGCTTGATATCTTTAAATTGGCTGAGCAAACCCCCGGTTTTGCCGGTGCTGATATTGCCAATGTTTGTAATGAAGCTGCTCTAATAGCTGCCCGTAAAAACAAGGACTCAGTGGATATGAGCGATTTCCAGGATGCCATCGACCGAGTAATTGGCGGATTGGAAAAAAAGAATAAAATCATTTCCCCTGAAGAAAAAGAAATCATCGCATACCACGAAGCTGGACATGCCATTTGCGGTTGGTATCTCGAACATGCCTACCCGTTATTAAAAGTAACCGTAGTGCCTAGAGGTAGCGCAGCACTCGGATATGCCCAATACACACCTAA
>JBIIVV010000116.1:0-9878 GCA_044339235.1 Ferruginibacter sp. | reverse complement strand
GAGCAAAAACCTTCCGGAACAAGGCTGGCAACTTTTCATAGCACAGAAGAAGAAATCCCGGAGGACTTTCTGGTAGTAGGTACTGAAATGGACAATACCCTTAAATTTTGGATTAAGTTGTAAGTTACAATTCATCTATTTTTAAATAGATACTTCCGCATAAGCCAGCTACATTAATCGGGTATAAACCCCCACTCCTCTCTTAGTGAATCCAATTGTTCACCTTCCAGCTTTGTTTGATTGTAATGGCCCATATTGGTTTTCTGTCTGAATGCCTCATATAATGTAACGGCACAGGCAACAGAAATATTCAATGACTTAATGATACCAACCTGAGGAATTATGAAATTACCATCGGCCATAGCTATAATTTCATCACTCACACCACTATGTTCATTTCCAAAAACCAACGCCACGGACTCAGTCAAATTCAGCTCATACAAGCCAACAGCATCCGAACTTAAGTGGGTGGTATAAATTTTATTATAACGCTTCCTTAATGCTTCAAAACATGCAGCTGCATCCGTAAACTGATGGATGGTAAGCCATTTGGCAGCACTGGAGGAACTTTTTTCACTCCATTTTCTGTGAGGCGGAATCTTATGGTTCAAAATGTAGATATCCTGCACACCAACCGCATCACAGGTACGCATAACAGCAGATATATTATGCGGATCAAATACATTTTCCAATACCACTGTAATATCAGGTTGTCGCTTATTTAAAACAGCAGTAAGCCGTTCATCTCTTTCCGGAGTCATATTTATACAATAAGCAGTAAAATTAAGGAAATTACTACCACCCATACATTGTTATAATGGATAAAGACAGACTTCAGCAGCTCAAAAAAATATATTATTATTTTAAATTATATATAGGCCAATTAATTAAAAATTCAACTATTCTAATCATTGCTTAATTTTAAAATAATATTATTCTAATCAATGGGCCAAAGTCATTTTTGGGCAATAAACTAAATGGTAGGAAAATAGAATCCAATGCAAATTGAAGTAGCAACAAAAAATAAACCGATATACATGAAAAAATATATTCCGCTTATCATGATAGCCTACCTTTTGGCTGCTTGCACCAATAGCGTATCCCCAAAACCAGATGTGCTGGCTGTTAATTTAGATACAACCATTCGTCCTGGGGAGGATATTTTTATGTATGCCAATGGGGGATGGATTAAAAGAAATCCAATCCCAGCAGAAGAAAGCCAATGGGGAATCGGCAATCTAGTCATTGAAGAAAACACTAGGCGGTTAAGGGAGATCAGTGAAAGCGCCGCAAAAGAGAATGCAGCTAAGGGAACTGCATCTCAAAAAATTGGTGACTTTTGGCTAGCGGCAATGGATACCCTGAAAATTGAAACCGATGGAACAAAACCACTCAATACCTACTTAAATAAAATTGAATCCATCAACGACACAAAATCCCTATTGGTTGTATTTGCTGAACTAGACCAAATAGGTGTAAATGGGCCAATCAGCTTTGGCGTTGGGCAAGATGCTAAAAACAGTGATCTCAATGCACTACAGCTATGGCAAACTGGAATTGGATTACCAGAAAGGGAATACTATTTTAAAAATGATTCCTCTACCATCCAGATTAGAACTGCTTATGTAAAAAACATCATTCAAACACTTGTCATGATTGGCGATGACAGTTCAAAAGCAGCAAAAGCAGCAACAGATATTCTTTCACTTGAAACAAGCCTAGCCAAGGTTCACCGGAAAATGGAGGACCTCAGAGACCCTTATGCCAATTATAATAAAATGACATTTGCCAACCTTACCAATCTTTGTCCTGCGGTCAATTGGGATAGCTATTTGCTAGAGAATGGCATTGGCAAAACAGATTCGGTGATTGTTGGTCAACCGGAATATTATCAGGCAGTCAACAAATTATTAAAAAGCACCCCAGTAGCAATCTGGAAAAGTATGCTGCGCTATCGACTGACTAAAAGGTTTTCCGAAGTCTTACCCGATCAATTCGGAAAATTAGCTTTTGATTTCGGTAAATTATTTTCAGGTGCAAAGCAACGTAAAGCAAGGTGGAAAAGGGTTATAAGAGCTGAAGAGAATGCCATGGGTGAGATACTGGGTCAACTATATGTAAAGGAGTTCTTTAATGAAAAGGCAAAGAAACGCTATGAAAATATGGTGGAAGCCGTAAAAGCTGCCTACAGCGAAAGAATTAAAAAGCTAACCTGGATGAGCGATACTACCAAGAAAAAAGCCTTGACAAAACTGGCCGCCGTAAAAATGAAAGTTGGCTACCCCAACAAATGGAAAGACTTTTCCTCTATGGAGATTGTAAAGGAAAGCTACTTCCAAAATGCAGTGAACACAAGCAAATGGTGGCACCACTATGAAATGAATAAACTAGGCAAGCAGGTTGACAGGGATGAATGGGACATGACTCCTCAAACTTACAATGCCTATTATAATCCAAGTAACAATGAGATCGTTTTACCTGCCGGTATTTTCACGGTACCTGGCTTCAAAGATGAGGAGCTCGATGATGCTACCGTATATGGATATGCAGGAGCTAGTACAATCGGCCATGAAATAACCCATGGATTTGATGACGAAGGCCGACAGTATGATGAAAAGGGAAACCTACAAAGCTGGTGGACAAAAACCGATGAAGAAAAATTCAATACCCGTGCATCTGTGATGGTGAATCAATTCAACTCCTTTGAACCACTAGCGGGCAGTCATATCAATGGAAAGGCAACCCTGGGTGAAAATATAGCTGACCTTGGAGGAATCATTATTGGTTTGGATGCATTTAAACAAACGGAGCAATTCAAAGCCAATAAATCAATAGCAGGGTTAAGTCCAATACAACGGTATTTTTTAGGGTATGCATTGGGGTGGATGGGCTATCCCACCGAACAATCATTGAAAAGCCAATTGATGACGGATGTTCATTCCCCTGCAAAATACAGGGTAAACGGCCCTTTTGTAAATGTTAATGAATTTTACAGTGCATTTGACATTCAACCGAAAGACAAAATCTATCTAGCCGATAGTGTAAGGGTAAACATATGGTAGACTACAAAGATTCACTACAGCATCTTTCAAAAAAAACACCCAATCAATGGGTGTTTTTTTTGCCAATTATTTTTGATGTCTACTAATTAAAATATCCTGTATCTCACTCAATGTGTGGCCCTTGGCCTGCAATAAGATCAAATAATGAAATAACAAATCTGCCGCTTCATTTTTAAACAAATTGGCATCATTATCTTTTGCCTCAATCACCAATTCAACTGCCTCTTCCCCTACTTTTTGAGCTATTTTATTAATTCCCTTTTCAAAAAGTGAACTGGTATATGATTTTTCTGAAGGATTATTTTTTCTATCGGCAATGATTGCCTCCAACTGAAACAAAAAAATGGAATGCGTATTATTTTCACTCCAGCAAGTATCCGTTCCCTTATGACAAACCGGACCTACAGGATCTACCTTAATCAACAAGCTATCATTGTCACAGTCGGATTCGATTGATTTTAATAATAGAAAATTACCACTCTCCTCTCCTTTGGTCCATAACCTATTCTTACTTCTACTAAAAAAAGTCACTTTTTTCAATTCCTGTGTCTTAGCTAGGGCTGCTTCATTCATAAAACCGAGCATCAACACTTTTCCTGTGATATCATCTTGTATAACTGCAGGAACAAGACCATCGGCATATTTACTAAATTCAACTTTCATCTCGGAGTTAATTTTCTTTTATGAATGATTAAGTATAAAAAATATTAAATTAAAGAGCAGACTTTACAACCGTACCCTGATATTATGTAATAATAAATATTTTTTCAAAGCAAGTATTTCTATTTCCTTGTAATGAAAAATACTTGCTGCCAAAGCTGCATCTGCTTTTCCTGTTTCAAACACTTCCTTAAAATGTTCCATACTACCTGCACCGCCCGAAGCAATCACAGGCACTGACAAAGAGCCGGAAAGTACTGAAGTTATATCCAACGCAAAGCCGTTTTTAGTGCCATCATTATTCATAGAGGTAAGTAATATCTCCCCAGCACCCAACGAAACCGCTTCTGCTGCCCATTGGGTGGTTTTGATATCAGTTTTTGTTCTTCCTCCATTTAAGTATACATACCATTCGCCATCTTCCTCTTTTTTTGTATCAATGGCCAACACAACACATTGGCTTCCAAATTCGCTACTTAATTGCTCTAACAAGGAAGGGTTTTTAAAAGCAGCCGTATTCACCGAAACTTTATCAGCTCCATTTTGTAACAATATGGCAACATCTTCCACAGAACTGATACCTCCGCCAACGGTAAAAGGAATATTAATGTTGGCAGCAATACGCTTCACCAGTTCTACTAAAGTTTTTCTCTTTTCAATAGTAGCCGTAATATCTAAAAAAACCAGCTCATCTGCCCCATTTTCAGAATACAAAATTGCCAATTCAACAGGATCTCCCGCATCCCGAATTGATTCAAAATTAATGCCCTTTACAGTTCTACCATCTTTTATATCCAAGCAGGGTATAATTCTTTTGGTTAAGCCACGGCCACCCCTACCCGAAATGGGATTTTGCAACGATTCGCTATTGATCTCCTTGATGATTATTCCACTCATAGATTAGGATACTTTGCAATATCAATTAAAATAAATGTACGATTCAGATAAATCCTTCAGCGGATTTAAAGGAACCTTTCCTTCGTAAATAGCTTTTCCTACAATTGCTCCAGTACAACCCAGTGCATCCAAAACTAGTATATCATCGATTTTACTCACTCCACCACTGGCAATTAGATTAATTTCAGGATGCTGTTCTAAAATATTTTTATACAAGTCAACCGAAGGGCCTTCCATTACTCCATCCTTAGCAATATCAGTACAAAAAATATTAGTAACCCCCAGACTTAACATTTTACCTATAAAATCAAAAATATGAATACCTCCATCTTCGAGCCATCCACTGATTTTAATTTTACCATCCAAAACATCTGCACCAATTAAGAACTGTTCTGTACCAAATTCCATTAACCACTCTTCAAGCAAGGCGGGCTGCTTTACAGCGAGGCTACCGATGGTCACCATCGCAGCACCTGCATTGAATATATTACTAACATCTTGGATAGTTTTAACTCCACCACCAAAATCTATTACTAAATCGGTTGCCGCTGCTACATTTTCCAGCACTTTCAAATTAACAATACTCCCCGCCTTCGCACCATCTAGGTCTACGATATGCAATCTTTTTATTCCCGCAGCTTCGAACTGTTTGGCTACTTCCACCGGATTGTCATTGTATACAATCTGTTGAGCATAGTCCCCTTTAGTAAGGCGAACACATTTGCCTTGGATGATATCTATAGCTGGAATAATAATCATGAAATATTGATAAAGTTTTTTAAAATTAATTCGCCCACTTTTCCTGATTTTTCAGGATGAAACTGCACTGCATAAAAATTTCCCTTTTGAAGTGCCGCACTGTAAGGAATAATATAATCCGTTGTGGCAACTGTTGAAACCCCCAATGCAGCATAATAACTATGAACTGTATAAACAAATTCATTATCACTAATACCAGTAAATAAACGAGAATGATAAGCGTATATATTATTCCATCCTATCTGTGGTATTTTTTGATCCGCAGTTTGTGAAGTTGGAAAAAATTTAACCTGCTCATCAAATATCCCCAAACAATCCGTATTGCCTTCTTCAGAATGTTTGCACATCAACTGAAGCCCAAGACAAATGCCAAGAACAGGTTGCTTCAAAGAAATAATCAAATGGTCCAATTGCCTTTCTCTCAAATATTGCATAGCCGAGTTAGCATGTCCCACCCCTGGGAAAATAACCTTGTCAGCAGCCTGAATAGCCGCTACATCATCAGTTACAATAGATTCAACCCCTATACGCTGCAAAGCATATTGAACACTTTGTACATTACCGGCATTGTATTTTATGATGGCTACCATTTTTTCCGATTGTATCTACTACTCTATTTATAAACATTCAAAATAAAACACATTATTGTACTAAAGCACTCCCTTGGTACTCGGTAAAGCATCATTATTGATATCCTTTTTTACCGCCATTTTAATTGCCTTTGCAAAAGCCTTAAAAATAGATTCTATTTTATGATGCTCATTTTCTCCTTCGGCCTTAATATTAAGATTGCACTTTGCCGCATCGCTGAAAGATTTGAAGAAATGAAAAAACATTTCAGTCGGCATCTCTCCGATCTTCTCCCTTTTAAATTCAGCATCCCATACAATCCAATTTCGTCCACCAAAATCAATGGCCACCTGTGCCAAGCAATCATCCATTGGCAATAAAAAACCATAACGCTCAATCCCTCTTTTATCACCTAATGCTTTAGCAATAGCCTCTCCCAAGGCCAACCCTGTATCTTCAATACTATGGTGCTCATCAATTTGCAGGTCTCCCTTGCACTCAATGGCCAAATCAATATTACCATGCCTTGCCAACTGGTCGAGCATATGATCAAAAAAAGGAAGTCCTGTATTAATGGTAGCTATACCCGTTCCGTCCAAATTGATGGTAACCTTAATCTTGGTTTCATTGGTGATTCGATCATGCTCCACTTTTCTCTGGGGCATTTTTAAATATTCATAAATATCTTTCCAATTGGGGGATTCTAACACAATCACTTCGTTTCGCAACTCGTCAATGGTGCTATTGATTTCTGCAGCACCCAAACTTGCATCTGTATTCAACCAGCAACCGCTGGCACCTAAATTTTTAGCTAATTGCATATCCGTAATTCGATCCCCAATTACAAATGAATGAGCAAGGTCGTAATCCGGATTATTGATATATTTCGTCAGCATGGCTATTCCCGGTTTACGGGTAGGAGCATTTTGCTCAGGAAAGGTTTTGTCGATATACACATCAGAAAAAACAATCCCCTCGTTTGCTAAGCTCTTAATTACCAGATTATGAAGTGGCCAAAAACTATTTTCAGGAAAGTTGGGAGTTCCCAAACCATCTTGATTAGTAACCATTACTAATTCAAAATTCAATTCGGTTGCTATCTTACGTAAATATTTAAATACATTGGGATAAAATTCCAACTTATCAAATGAATCCAGCTGATAGGTTGGAGGCGCCTCCTTTATCAACACTCCATCCCGATCAATGAACAGTATTTTACGTCCTTTGACAGTTGGATTAGCATCAGATAATGGCTGACTATTGGATTGGTTATTATTATTCATACAAGTTGAACATTTTTAATAATTGAATATTTTCTTCAGGAGTACCAATGGTTATCCGCAAACAATTGTCGCATAAAACATCCTTACTTCTATTGCGAACCACTATTTCGTTTTCGGCAAGGTAGTGATATAAGGTATTGGCTTCTTTTACCTTCATTAAAATGAAATTGGCATCGCTGTGAAATATTTTTTCAACAAATGGCAATTTCAATAATTCATTGATCAGCGACGCTCTTTCATTGACTAGTTCCTTGATCCAATTGTTAACCTGCTCAGTATGTTGCAAGGCTTCTATCGCCAATTCCTGCGAAGCTTCATTGATATTGTAAGGAGGTTTTACTTTATTGAACAACGCAATTATATCAAGTGAAGTGTAACATAAGCCAATCCGCAAGGCTGCAAGTCCCCATGCTTTGGATAAGGTTTGCATTACAATCAAGTTAGGATATTCTGTTAGCTCCTGAATAAATGACTTTTGATTTGAATAATTGATGTATGCTTCATCTATCACCACGATTCCAGGAAAATTATTGAGCAAAAATTCAATATCGTTTCTATTCATATTGTTTCCGGTAGGATTATTGGGGGAACAGATAAATAACAACTTCGTATATTCATCTACGGCAGCAAGAATGCCATCAATATCCAACTGGAAATCCAGGGTCAAATTCACTTTTTTAATTCCTACATTATTAATATTACCACTTACCTCATACATTCCATAGGTAGGCGGACAGATAATAACATTATCTTGAACAGGATTGCAAAATATCCGATAGGCCAAATCGATTACCTCATCACTTCCATTTCCAATAAAAATATGTTCAGCTGGAACTCCTTTGATGGAAGCAATCGACATTTTTAGCTGCCACTGCAATGGATCAGGATAACGATTAAAGCTATCTTCTAGAGGCGACCCATAAGGATTTTCATTGGCATCTAATAACACGGACGCCTTGCCGGTAAATTCATGACGCGCAGAAGAATAGGGTGTGAGGTTTTTAATATTTTCCCTAACCAATACATTCACGTCAAACGGAGCCTTCCGCCCAGAATTAGCAGAAAATCCTTCTAAATTATCATTGTCACTCATATTCATTAATTTATTACTTATCAAAAAGCAACCAATAAAGATGCTAACATTATTTTATACTATTCAATCTTACTGTTACCGCATTTTTGTGCGCATCCAGGCCCTCAGCAGCAGCCATTATTTCTACAGAAGCACCGATATTTTTCAAACCTGCTAAATCCAAATGCTGAAAAGTTATTTTTTTAACAAAACTATCCAATGATACTCCGCTATATGCTTTTGCATAACCGTTTGTGGGCAATGTATGGTTGGTTCCGGATGCATAATCTCCTACACTTTCTGGAGAATAATGCCCTAAAAAAACACTGCCAGCATTGATTACTTTATCTGAGAGTGCAATCGCATTATCAGAAGCTATGATTAAATGCTCCGGTGCATATTCATTCAGTAAATCAAAGGCAGCAGCTGGATCTTCCATTACAATAAGACGACTATTTTTTAATGCTGCTCCAGCAATTTCCTTTCGAGTCAACAAGGGTAACTGTCGATCTAATTCTTTTTTAATCGCATCAACCAAATTTTCAGAACTTGCGACTAAGACTACTTGGCTATCGATACCATGCTCTGCCTGACTCAAAAGATCTGCTGCTACAAATGACGGCACACTAGTTCCATCAGCATATACTGCTACCTCACTAGGACCAGCAGGCATATCTATTGCCATTCCCTGCTTATTAACGAGTTGCTTTGCACAGGTTACATATTGATTTCCCGGACCAAATATTTTATAGACCTGTGGTATTGAATCTGTACCGTAGGCCATTGCTGCAATCGCTTGCACACCGCCGATTTTATAAATATTTTTTAACCCAATCAACTGTGCTACATACAAAACAACCGGATTAACTTTCCCCTGTTTATCGCAGGGAGTACAAACCGTAATTTCACTGCAACCCGCCATCACTGAAGGTATACCCAACATAAGCAAGGTGGAAAACAATGGTGCTGACCCCCCGGGAATATACAATCCCACTTTCTGAATGCCAACCGATTTTCTCCAGCAAAACACCCCTTGGGTAGTTTCAATTTTTTCTACCGACTGGACTTGGGATAAGTGAAATTTTTCGATGTTATTTTTTGCAATAGTTATAGCAGTCTTTAGATCAGCACTAACCAATAATTCAGCTTCGGCTATTTCTGAAGTACTCACACGCAACTCCTTTAGGGTAACCCCATCAAACTTGGCTGCATACTTCTTTACAGCATCGTCCCCATTCAATTTTACATCCTCCAAAATTGCAGTCACGGTTTCTTCTAGCAAGCCAGTTTCAAAAGCAGGCCTTTTTAGAATAAAATTCCAATCAGTTGCTGAAGGATTGATAAATACATTTTCCATAATCACTTTATTGTTCTGACAATCTAAGGGAATTAAACAATCATCTTTTCAATTGGTATCACAATAATACCTTCTGCATCAAATTGCTTCAACTTTTCAATTACTTCCCAAAAATCATTTTCATTCACTACACTTTGAATACTGCTCCACCCCTCTTCCACCAATGGAACAACGGTTGGACTCTTCATACCAGGCAAAAGAGAAAAAATATTTTTCAA
>JBIIVV010000115.1:0-9888 GCA_044339235.1 Ferruginibacter sp. | reverse complement strand
GCCATGTATATAAACTTACTGTAAAGGTACTAAACAAAATGGGGGTGATTTAGTTGAAAATATCCTGAGTGGATAAAATTGCTAAAGCGCTCATAGGTCTGAGCTTATTCAGAAGCGAAAATTAGTTACTTCCAGACAACTTAGGCTTCATTCATTCGTTTGAGGTAATTAATAACTGCCGAAATTTCGCCGTATGAATAGTCGTCTCCCAGGCTTTTCTTGACAGGACCAATGGCTAAGCTATTTTTATTTTCTTCAATCGCCTTTATAATAAAAGGTAATTTATCTTTTCGTACAATTTCATTGATATTGATTTCACCAGTAAAAACAAAATGCCCCAAATGCTCTTCAATGGTACTTCTTTTTAGCTGTCTGTCGGCAGCAATTTGATCAATATCTTTTCCCAGCTGAAATAACTGCAAACTGATTTTTTTGGTTTCCGTGGGCTTTGTCGAAACTGCCACTGTGCGTTGGCGTTTGGGAGCCTTCGATGCCATTTTGGTTGCCAGTCCATTCGATCTGCAATAATCAATGATCGGGTCCAAAAACAGGGATCCATACTTCACGATTTTTAAATTTCCAAAGCCAGCAATATTTCCCAGATCAGCTATTGTGATGGGTAAATAGGTAGCCAACTCCAACAGGGTTGCATCTGAAAAAACCTGGAAAGCAGCTACATTTTCGTCCTTTGCAATTTGATAGCGAATAGCCTTTAAGGTGGTAAATAATTCTCGGTGCACAGTTTCATTTCGCTGGTTACTCAAAGGCGTTTCTTTTCTTTCAGTCACCGATTTTACTAACATGGCCGTCATTTCACCTTGCAGTATCTGGCGACTAGTTTCATTCAACTGAAGCACGGGGTATTCGCCTTCACTTTGTTGCAAATACTTTAAATGCAACATTTCACGCAGGTATAATTTCCATTGATCCTTGCTGATATCCTTACCAATACCATAGGTTTTTAGCGACTGGTGTTCAGCCTTGGTAGTACTGCTGCCTCTCAAAAAATCAATCACGTAATTAATGCCAAATTTACCTTTCAGGCGACTCACCGCACTTAGTAATTTCTGCGCTTCTATCGTGGCGTCCACCTTCTCCTCTTCACTCAAACATACATCGCAACTACCACAAAATGCAGGCGCCGCCTCATCAAAATAATTTAATAAATATTGTCGCCTGCAATGCCTAGTTGAACAAAGCATTGACATTTGATCGAGCTTCTTAAGCATAATCTTCGACTGTGCTTCGTTGCCTTCAATGGTGGCAAAACTTTTTAATTTAAACACATCAGCCGCACTGTAAAATAAGATGGCTTCGCTTGGTAAGCCATCTCTTCCCGCCCGGCCGGTTTCCTGATAATAGCCCTCAATATTTTTTGGAAGATCTGCATGAATCACAAAGCGCACATTGCTTTTGTTAATGCCCATACCAAAAGCGATGGTAGCTACCATTATTTTTATTTCGTCACGCAAAAAACGCTCCTGGTTAACCTCCTTTACATTCTTTTCAAGCCCAGCATGATAGGCTGCAGCTTCATAGCCTTGACTTCTCAAATCTGCCGCGAGTTTTTCGGTAGCATTTCTACTAAGGCAATAAATGATTCCGCAATCCTCCTCGTGGTCCTTAAGATATGCCAACAGCTGAACCAGATAATTTTTTTTGGGCTTAATAAAATAACTGATATTAGGCCGATTAAAGGAATTTTCAAAAACGGTATAGTCCGTTACTTCTAGCTTTTGAATGATGTCCTTTTTGGTAAGCTGGTCAGCAGTGGCTGTTAGCGCAATGATTGGAGTATCGGGGAATTGCTTTTTAAGCTGACCCAATATTAAATACTCTGGCCTAAAATCATGCCCCCAGTGACTGATACAATGCGCTTCATCAATGGCAAACAAAGACACATTGATATCTTTCAAATAAGCTAATAGACTGTTTTGGCCTAGCAGCCTCTCTGGAGCTACATACAATAATTTTAGCTGATTATTTTTCAACCTCCCAATAACGGTGGATTGTTCGGAAGCCGATTGAGATGAATTTAAAAACGCGGCGGCAACCCCATTTAATTTCAATGCATCGACCTGGTCTTTCATCAAGGCGATTAACGGTGATACCACTATGGTGACCCCGTCAAATACCAAGGCCGGAATTTGATAGCACAAAGACTTGCCCCCACCGGTAGGCATCAAAACAATACTGTCTTTTTTTGCTAAAACATTTTCAATAATTTCCTGCTGGTTATGCCTGAATTCATTGTAGCCGAAATATTGTTGCAGGGTTTGCCTAATATCCATCATACATTATCTTTTTTATACATTTCGACTACGCTAAGATAAAACAAGAAATTGATTGTCTAATTACCAATTGCAAAATGAAAGCTTATTTTATATCAGTTCTAGGATGCTTTTATCAGTTATAATCCTTAAGATTAGCAAAATAAAAGGCTACTGACTTAGCTTCCAGCAACGACAGGGCCAACAGTATGAATGAAGAATTTAACTTTGATTATCAATGTTTTCAAGCTGCAGCAATCCTATAATTGGTATAATTGGGTAAAATTTATTTGGACTATCCCCATTGCAAGTTTACCTTTGCAGGAGTTCTTTAGTTAACACTTATCAAGAAAGGCAGAGGGTAATGGCCCGTTGAAGCCTTGGCAACCTATTCTTCTTCTCCACTCAGGACGTGCAGGAAAAAGGTGCCAATTCCATCCGCTACGGCGGAGAGATAGGTCAGATTTACAGCTCCAAATATCTATACAAAAATATTAATAGCTCATCTGATTTATGGATGAGCTTATTGGTTATGGCCCATCATAGGGAAATCACTTCAAGCTCATTCCATGCAAACTGGCTTTATTAACCAGCTCGCATAAGTGATGCCAAAGAACATGCATTAAAAAATAAAATATTAATTGATGGAACCAGGAAAAAAATTGACAATCGGACTATTTGGATTTGGTGTGGTAGGAAAAGGATTATATGATGTATTGCACAATACTGCTACGCTTCAGTCAACCATTAAAAAGATCTGCATAAAAAATTCGGATAAGAAAAGAAGCATCGGCCAAGAGCATTTCACTTCGGAAGCTTCCGAACTATTGAATGACGAAGACATCAATGTAATTGTAGAATTGATTGACGACTCTGCTGCCGCTTTCGAAATTGTTAAAACTGCCTTGCAAAATGGAAAGGCAGTAGTAAGTGCCAACAAAAAAATGATTGCCGAACATTTTGAAGAGTTGCTTGCATTGCAAAAAAAATATCAAACTCCCTTTCTCTATGAAGCTTCCTGCTGCGCTAGTATGCCGCTCATCCGAAATCTAGAAGAGTACTACGATAACGACTTATTGCAATCCTTTAGAGGCATCATCAATGGGTCCACGAATTTTATTTTAACTAAAATATTTCAGGAACAATTGGAATTTAATGCGGCGCTGCTAATGGCGCAGCAAATGGGCTTTGCAGAAAGTAACCCCAAGCTAGACATCGGCGGATTTGATGCAGCCAACAAACTGAGTATTTTACTGGCACACTCTTTTGGTGTAATTGCCGGCATCGAAAAATTTATATTTAATGGAATAGAAAATATTTCTCTGCAAGATGCAGAAGTGGCAAAAGAAAAAAAGTTCAGCATCAAACTGGTTGCCAATGCACAAAAATTAAAAAATGGCAAACTGGCTGCCTTTGTATTGCCACAATTTGTAACAACCAATGACGATCTCTATCATGTGCAAAATGAATTCAATGCCATTACTACAGAAAGCAGTTTTGCTGATAAGCATTTTTTTAAAGGAAAGGGGGCAGGTGCATTCCCTACTGCCTCTGCAGTATTGAGCGACATTTCTGCCCTACGATATAATTACAAATACGAGTATAAAAAAATATACGACCAAACCGAAACTGCACTCACCAACGATTTTTATTTAAAAGTATTTATTAGTGTAGATGACCTAGCGAAAATAAAAAAAGAGGATTTTGAATGGATAGAAGAATGGCACAACGGACTTCAATACAGCTGGATGATTGCCATCATTCATGCTGAAAAATTAGTAACCGGTAATTGGTGGAAAGAAAAAGGGGTATCGCTGATTGTATACCCTGATGGCATTGAAGAGGGAATCGACTACAAAAAAATAAGTAAACGGAGCTTACAATTGGCAGGGGTGGTATAATCGAAAAAATTTGAACCCCAATTATCTTTTTGAAAAGGAATGCTGTCGTAAAAAATACGTTTGCCAGACTAACCAGCAATAAAACTATTGGGAAATATAATTGTGTAAGTAGGAAATGGTTTCTTTTTGAGATGCAATGATTGCTGTTACCACATCCGTGATAGAAATTATTCCTGTTACAATTCCATCTTTTATCACCGGTAAATGGCGGATATGCCGCTCACTCATCAATTCCATGCACTTGTCGATATTATCTTCGGGAGATATTGAAATTACCTTTTCAGTCATAATTTCTTTTACCAGCGTGTCGTGGGAGGACTTACCTTTCAAGATAATTTTTCGGGCATAATCTCTTTCAGAAATGATGCCCATCAATTGTTGATCTTCAATAACCAGTAAAGCGCCAATATTCCTTTCCCCCATTGCTTTCAATGCCTCATATACCGTTATATCACTAGTAATGGAGAACACTTTACTTCCTTTAGTCTGCAAAATTTCAGCAACTTTCATAATCAATTAATTGAATGATTCACTAAATACATTGGTATCGAAGCAACAAATAATAAATACAAAATTATTTGAACATGAAGTTACTAAAGTAGCCGTAGAATATAAAAATGATTTTTTCAGAAAAAAGGCGGGTTAAAAGTTAATCTGTATTGATAATCAGTCGATTGCATATTGGGATGGCTTTTTTACTCCCAAAAGATATTCCAGTAATTAACTGAATTAAGCAATAACCAAAAATTGGCCCCTATCCTAGTCATCCCTTTCCTTATAATTTATTTTGCAGACTCCCCCATCCACCGCCGTTGTACACTGTTGTGTAACCGCTATTTACAAGGATGCTTTTTGCTGAAGCGCTTCTCATTCCAGATGCACAACAAGTAATAATGGGCTTGCTCTTGTCTTTCAACCTAGAAAAATTATTGCGTAGCTGGTCAACCGGAATATTCAACGCACCCCTAATATGACCACTTTCAAATTCGCCTTTGCTGCGAACATCCAAAATGATTGCACCTGTTTTCACCAATTGCGCAAAATCAGTGCTTGGGCCTATTCCAAATAATTTCTTAATTATATTAATCATAGATTTTTTTTTAAATATTGAAAACTTGTTTTTTATTCGCTGCCGGTAGGATAATTAACTATACCATCAACTGTTGGATTTAATTTTCGGAGTTAGCCAATGTTGCTACCCGATTATTAAATATCATCACCCCATTGTAATTTACTTCCCAGGTAACGGGCAAAGCCTTTTTTAGCATTTGACTTACTCCACAGTATTTTTCCTGCGACAAATTAACCGCTTCCAATGCAGCTTCTTGGTTGGCTGGTTCTCCTTTAAAGTCATATACAACATACATGGCAACGTATGAAATCGGTGCCTGCTTACTTAACTCGCCGGTAACTTTGATTGAAAAGTCGGCCACTTCCTTATTTGCCTTACGCAAAATGGCGACTATATCCATGCCAGTACAGCCCGAAAGTGCAGTTAGCACAAAAGGCTTGGGAATAGGGCCATTATCCTCACCACCCACTCTTTCCGGCGCATCCATAATTATGGTATGACCGTTTACCAATGCGTTGAACTGCATTTTTCCCATCCACTGAGTTTCAATTTCATGTTGTGCCATAATGATTTGATTTAAATATATTGATTTTTATAAAACAAAAGTTGCTTTTACCAAGTATCGAACCTAAAGATTTGATTGAACTGGTTGAATGTAAAATTAGCAACTGAAGAAACCCTTTTTAGTGACAAATGTTACAAAGCAACTGATGAAGGAAATAAAGCAGGGCGAAAAAGATATGTATAGATCCAATAGTAAAATATCATTACTCATTTTCACTTGCAATCTTAGATTGATAGATTGAAGGAGCTTATCAATGATTCGGATTTATACTGTATCCCTTTTCTATCAGCATGGATTGTATAAAATGGGTCAATTTGTACTGATTTAATATTTTAATAAAAGTATCTGCAGCACCTTGGATAAGACCGATACAGTTTTTTTCACCACAATGACATTCAAATTTTTGAGACATCTTCCATTCAGTAGCAGGATAAAAAAAGGTAAACTCATCGCCGGCTATTACATCGCGCACAGATTCCAATTCCATTGTAGTAGTATTAAACAATACATTTGGATTACAACTATGATTGATAAACTGTAGATAGTCTGGGGACAAATGAATATGCTGATCAATCGCAATTTGAACGGTTAAATAATTGGGGGTTTCAACAAGCTTGGTGGAACCAAAACCAATTATCCGATCCCCCTTAGAATAGTTTTTTCTTGAAAATAGCCCCTTGTGCTCATGCTCAATATCAATTCTTACTTCGCAATAATCCAATACTTCGATTACTTTTAATTGGCTGCTTGTTTTTGAAATCATAGCATTTGGATTTTGCAAACGTTTATTTAAATATAATAAAATAGTAGAACAAATTAAAAGTTAGGTTAATTAGCATTAAAAATACTGAGTAGGAAAGATATTCAAAATGATGATTTTACTGATGATAAGATTAAGAAATTACAGGCATTAATAGAAAAAGCCTCACTGAAATCAATCAATGAGGCTTAGTCGAGATGGTAGAAATTATTCCATCCTATTTCTTTGTATAAAAATTTACGCTACTCCCAACATTTTTTTGGCGTATGCTACACATTTTTTAGTTTCTTGAACTGGATCAGATCCTGCAGGAATATCGTACTCCAATTCAATAGTGGCAGGAATTTGATATTTTTTTTCTTTTAAAAGCGTAAAGATTTCTTTTAATGGTGTGTCACCCAAACCCCAAACAACATTAGCACCACCTTTCTCTTTCGAGTGGCGATCTTTAATGTGCATACTGGTGATGCGGTCGTGTTTGGCTTCAATTAGAGCAAGCAAGGTCTCTTTGGTATTATTACCGCCTGCAGCTATATAGTGGCCACAATCAAGATTCATTGAATTATAAGGCGATTGATCTAAAGCAATATCCCATGCAGCATCCGTTGCTTGTGTGTGGGCATGGTAGCCTATAAATACTTTATGCTTGGCTCCTAAATCTCCCAGTCTTTTGGAATGTGCTGGATCTCTAGGAAGCTCTATTGTTACAGATTTAGCACCCAATGCTTTTGCAGCTCTAAGCGCAAATTCAATTTCCGCATCGGTATTTTGTGCTTCTAGTGCACTTGGCTTAAATGCATAAATACTAACCCCCGCTTTTTTAAACATTTTTCTGACCTTTTCGAATGCATCCATTGAAACAGTTGCGCGCCAATCAGCTACTTGTTGTTGATAGGCTGCAATTTGCTTTTTTTGTTCATCTGAAATTGTTCTAGGTTGTCCTGGAACTCGCGGAGTTTGAGGAATCGTATTCGCAGGTTTGCCCGCATACACTTCTATTGAATCACCCATTAATTCAATAGCACTAATATTTGAATCAATACAGTATTGAAGAATTTGTTCTGGACTACTAGGCAAGCTTCTCCAAGAATAGGTAATGGCACCAACTTGTACACCCGCAAATTTTGAATTTGGTTTATCTATTACAAATAATTGGGATGCATTTGCTAAAACAGACTTTCCAGAAACTAAAAGCGTTACAGATGCTAGACCAGTTTTGAATAGAAAATCTCTGCGATTGGTTGATTTTGTCATGTTGGTTAATTTTAGAAAATGAAATTAGGAATTATAAATTGAATAAAGCAATTTTTAACTACTTAGTGGCTCTGATAACGCCTCTGAAATAACCAATGTCTTCAGCAATACCCATAAATGGATTGTCCATGTCCTTCTCATGTTCGAGACCAACCACACCGGTATAACCCACTACGCTATTCAAAGCCAAAATTATTTGAATCATTTTATGCCTACAGGCAAAGTTGCTTTTATTAGATATGTAAGTCCCTTAATTGTATGTTTTTAAGGCAGCCTTATCTCCTAACTCGCCCAATATCTTTTTTAGCCCATTCATATTTAGCAAAAGCCCGTCTTTTGCATCCGGCGCAGTGCTCTCATTGATTAACCCGATAGGCCCGCGATAACTACTTTTCCATACAATTCGCAGCATTTCCAATTCAGCATCTCCTTGGCCTACCGGAACCACCTTTGCGATTTCGCCTTGAATAAGAAGCCCTGAAATATTCAATGCATACAAATGGGGAATTAGCCGTGGAAAAAATATCGGAAAACGATCCACTTGCTCTTCGGCATGGTGAAAATTATAAACAATACCAATAGAAGGCATTTTAAGGAAATCAATAATTGCCAGCTGGTTTTCCGGTTCCCCGAACCAGCCGCCATGATTGTACAAGCCAAGCGTACAGCCGATTTCGCTTAATTTTTGGGCAACGTATGCAACGGGTTTTGACATCGCTTTTACTTTTTCTTCCTGCGACATTTTATCAAAGCCAGGCACAGCGCCAAACATGCACCAGAGCTCTGTTTTTGCGTGATGCCTTTTGAGTAAGTTCAGGATAGTATCAAGGTACCTGTCCTTTTCAGGTTCAGGCCCTTCGGAAAGCCAAAAGCCCTGCAGTTTGATATTGTTCTTTTTTAGCACATCAAGTTCCTGGTCAAAGGTGGGAATATGTTTTTCACGCCAGTCATAGGCAAGTTTGGTTATCCCTATCTCCTTGAGCATTGCTGCCCTTTCTACCGGCCCTCTTTCACTTAGGTCGTAGGGCACAATACACCAGGCTATGAGATTATTCCTGGAAAAAACATCTTGGTTCTTTTTTATTTTTTGCCCTTGAACGGATGCAGTGGAAAAAATGACCATCGCAAGTGCGATAAGGCCCTTTGATAAATACTTTTTCATAATTTTATAAGGGTTTTAGCGGATACAAAAAAAGGCAATCTTTTGCAAGATTGCCTTTTAAGTAACAATGTCGGGATGGCAGGATTCGAACCTGCGACCTCCTGGTCCCAAACCAGGCGCGATACCGGGCTACGCTACATCCCGAACTAAACAAATATTTACCATTTAAACAACACCATTTTATAAGTGAAGCACATTGGGAATGGTCAATAAATAAAAAGATCTTTTTGCGGAGAGAGTGGGAGTCGAACCCACGGTACAGTTTAACCCGTACGACGATTTAGCAAACCGTTCCTTTCGGCCACTCAGGCATCTCTCCTACCTGCCCTAACTTTATTAAGGGGTTGCAAAAATACACTTCAGCCCCCATATACCCAAAACAAAATAAGAAAATGAACAAAATAATTTATGAATGCCTGCTGAACCCGTATTTCAAAAGAATAAAAATAAAAAAATTTAGTTCCTCTTTATAAACTGACTACTATAATCCAGTATTATTCTAAGCTGGCAGACAAAAAAAATCCAAATACCGAGGTATTTGGAAATGATTTTTTTTAAAAATATTTTACATCGCTGCCAATTGCACTTTTTGTTGCAATTCCATTACACTTTCTTTAAATATGGTATCTGTATCCATCAGGTCTTTTACCGTTTGGCAGCTGTGAATAACCGTGGTATGATCCCTACCCCCAAAATGCTCTCCGATTGTTTTGAGCGAATTTTTGGTAAATGCCTTTGATAAAAACATCGTTATCTGACGGGCCTGAACGATTTCTCGCTTTCTGGTTTTTTGAAGCAACTTGTCATAGGGCACATCATAGTACTCACAAACCATTTTTTGAATGGCATCAATGGTAATTTCCTTACTGGAAGATTTTACAAAATTGCGAAGTACTTTCTTAGC
>JBIIVV010000350.1:0-2796 GCA_044339235.1 Ferruginibacter sp. | reverse complement strand
ATTGTAATCAGCTGGTATATCCATGCTATCATCGGGCCAGTAAACTCTGTAGGAGGGGTCTAGTCGCTGCAACTGATAATAGTCAGTCACTTTTTTGCCAAAGCAATTAAAAAACCTTTCAAACACTCCTGGCATCCAGTACCAACTGGGGCCCATATCAAAAGTGAATCCATCTTGCTGCAATAGCCTAGCTCTTCCGCCTGGAGTGGCGTTTTTTTCCAATACAGTTACCTCCCAGCCTGCCTTTGCCATAAATGCAGCGGCAGAGAGTCCTGCAAATCCACTTCCTATGATGACTATTTTTTTCAAGTTATAAAATTGCTAGTGGCCATTACTTAATGATTATAAATACTTCACCCGCTTATTTTTTAACATTGCTTGTAAGTGAAAATGGAATTCGCCATATCCCTTATTTAATACCGGTTAATTTGCACTTTAAGCAGTTTTCGGGCAAAATGAATTCGGCTTTTAATGGTTCCCAAAGGCTCGGTAAGCAAATCCGCAATTTCGTGGTATTTATACCCCTCAAAATAAAGTATAAAAGGATTACGAAATATTTCAGGAAGCCGGTGAATGGCAAATTGCATATCCTTCATCTTCAAAGCCCCTTCTGCCGCATTGTTGGTTGTAACCTGGTTATAATTCAACAAAAACTCATTCGGGCTACTGTCAAAAATAGTACTTTGTTTGGATTTTCGTCGGTAGTTATTAATAAAAATATTGCGCATGATGGTGTACAACCATGCCTTAATGTTGGTACCTACATTGTACTTTTCTTTATTGGCCAATGCTCTGTACATCGTTTCTTGCAACAGGTCCTTTGCCACTTCGCTGTCCCTAGTTAAGGTAACTGCAAAAGGCTTTAAAAACTCAGTATTATTTAATAACAATTCGTTGAATTCGACAGTCGACATATCAATTTGTTTAATAAATTATACTGTAAAACTAAACAAAATGATCAACTTAATCAAAATTTTGTTTAATTTATTTCATAATAATATTAAACATTATGCCGGAGTTACTGACACAAGAAAAAGGATAAAACGAGCTATTTTGGCTCATTTTACCATTAAAACAGCAAATTTTGATCTTTTTTGCCATAAAACTCCTGTTTTACTGCTTTTTCAATAAAGCAAAAATTTTCTAGCCAAATTGGTTTGGGCGGAAATTTTAACATTATAAGCAATTACTCCTTACATTGAAGGGATGACTGCACAATTGAAAGTGCACTGCTTACAGTGTAGCAATAAATTCCATCACCTCGGCCAAGGTTTTCTTAAAAGTAATCTGAGATGGAATTTTTTTCTCGTAGGTATTGGTTAATAAACCGGAAAGAATAATGGGCGTACCCTCAAATTTTTTGGTGATCGCCAGTATGAATTTATCAAAATTAAAACTATGTCCAACGGATGATAAGTGGGAATATATATAGGTAGGCTTTTTCAGATTCACCAGGTATTCTACATCTCTAAGTGGCACATTCGCTCCCAAATAAATGGTAGACACCCCTTTGCATTTTAACAAATAACTTACAAACAGCACCCCCAATTCATGGAATTCACCTTCAGGCAAAAAAAGCAAAACAGTCTTATTGATTTTAATTTCTTTCACCACTGAATCTATTCCTACAATCAACTTCTGTCGAATAATATTAGTAACCAGGTGCTCTTGTGCAGGGTTGATATGATTGGTGATCCATAGAATACCAATTTTTTCCATGAATGGAAAAATAATCTGGGTAATCGTTCGTTCAATCCCTTTTGACTGAATATATCCTTCCAATATCGCCTCCAGTCTTTCCAAATCAACTTGAATCATACAATCCACCAACTCGTTTACGATGCGCTCCTGCTGGGCTTCCAGCTGGGTAAGCGATTGTATTTTTTTATCCAGCTCTTCGGCACTCATTTTATCAAGCAACGAAATTTTGAATCCATACTTATTAAGCAAAGCCACCGTTAGCAAGGTTTTCAATTCCACATTATTATAAAAGCGGATATTCGTCTCGGTACGCTTGGGTTTAAGAAATTGGTATCGCTGCTCCCATATACGAATGGTATGCGCCTTGATTCCAGATATATTCTCGAGATCCTTTATTGTAAATGAGTCCATTCAAGTATATTATTGATTCTATTACAAGATTTTTTAAAAAATGTTTAAAAATATTAATAAAAAATTAAAAAAGTTATTACAGAACCCAATTTATTTATTTATTTTTTTCCATTTACCTACTTGCCATTAAAAAGGACCGGCTTTTAAACCGGTCCTGGAAATATATAAATTGTATCCCTTTTTTCAATCAACGCATAGCTTCTATCTACTGCGAAATCCTGATCAAATATTCTCCATAGCCACTTTTTCGCAAGTTTTCTGCTAGCACCTGCAACTGTCCTTTTGAAATAAAGCCCATTCTCCAGGCTATTTCTTCGGGGCACCCTATTTTTAATCCCTGTCTTTTTTCTATCACCCGCACATACTCGCTCGCATCATTGAGCGATTCGAAAGTGCCCGTATCCAACCAGGCAAAACCCCGATCTAGTACCCCCACTTTTAATTTTTTATTCTGAAGATAGATCCTGTTGACATCCGTTATTTCATATTCACCCCTCGGACTGGGAGGGATATTTTTAGCAATATTCACCACTTCATTGTCATAAAAATACAATCCTGGAACCGCATAATTGCTTTTGGGATGGGCAGGCTTTTCCTCAATGCTAAGTGCAGTGCGATTGCTGTCAAAATTCACCACCCCATATCGCTCTGGATCGCTAACAGGGTAAGCAAAAATTACCGCTC
>JBIIVV010000349.1:0-2810 GCA_044339235.1 Ferruginibacter sp. | reverse complement strand
TGCTTTACCAAAAGTAGTTTCCATCGCCTTGGCAGCAGCACGGTATCCGATGCTATCAATAGGAGTCATGTAAGGCTCGCCCCCATGATGTTCAAACGCATCCACCGTTACGCCGGGTGGTGCAATTTTTTTAAAGTATGCCAATAACAGGGCGGTAATTTTTTCTGATGATTGGTTGGGCACCAGCCTTGCAGACACCTTGGCCATGGCCTTACTGGGTAAAACCGTTTTGGCGCCCTCACCCTGGTACCCACCCCAGATCCCATTGAGTTCCAGCGTAGGCCGTATACCGGTTCTTTCATTGGTGGTATACCCTTTTTCGCCCCACAATGCATTGACTCCAAGGTCATTCTTAAAATCCTGTTCATTGAAAGGGGCTGCGGCCATTAATTTTCTTTCCTCGGTGGATGCTTCCACCACATCGTCATAAAATCCCGGAATGGTAATATGATTATTTTCATCATGACAGGAAGCGATCATTTTGGCGAGCAGGGTGATGGGGTTGGCTACCGCCCCTCCATACACGCCACTATGCAGGTCGCGGTTAGGCCCCGTAACAGTTAATTCAATGTAACTGAGTCCGCGTACACCGATATCAATACTAGGGGTGTCCAGACTGATCATGGCGGTATCGCTAATGAGCACCACATCCGCTTTTAGTAAATCTTTGTGGCTGGCAACAAATTTTCCCAAGTTGGGGGAGCCTACCTCTTCCTCGCCTTCTATGCAAAACTTAATATTGTTGGTTAATGTGTTGGTTTGAATCATTGTTTCCAATGCTTTTACATGCATGTACATCTGCCCTTTATCATCGCAACTGCCACGGGCAAAAATTTTACCATCAATGATTACAGGATCAAAGGGGCCGCTTTTCCATAGTTCCAGCGGTTCGGCTGGCTGTACATCGTAATGGCCATATACCAGCACGGTAGGCTTTGAAGGATCAATTGTTTTTTCTGCATAAACAATGGGATGTCCTTCTGTTGGGTAAATCACCACTTTGTCTACCCCTGCCTCCAATAAGCGTTTTTCTACACTGGATGCACAATGCACCATATCCGATTTGTTTTCGGCCTTGGCACTCACGCTGGGTATGCGCAACAGTTCCAATAATTCTTCTAAAAAACGGGCGTTGTTTTTTTCTTGATAATCTTTCCAAACTTGCATTGTAATAATTATTTTTTAAGCGTAAATGATTAAGTAATCAAAGTAGATGTTCAAATTGCAAATTAATTAGGTGAAACTTTCCCTATTTTTCTTTTAACCAATAATGATCCCATCAGCCCAACATACATAATTGCAGCGATCAGCAATGCCCATTTTGAAATGGAAAAAATAAAAGTAAGCAGGGTCGTGTATTGCGACAACTGTCCGTTCAAAGTAAGCAGCATGCCTGTATTTTCCAGTATATCCAGCATACCTGCAATCAGCGCACCCTTTGCCAATAGACTGCCAGTTATTTGTATACTGCCACTGAAGGAACTTGCCAGTAATTGGCAAGCATGGAAAAAAAATAGGGAATAAAAAAACAGATAAATAAAATCCAGCCAAGTATTCATTTTTGCCTGAATGATATTGTTAGTGGCACTAGTAGCTGCCCAGGCATTTAATACGGACGACGCCTGGGCAGTATTGTATGCGAATTCAAGATTCAATATTCCTTTTGGTGTGCCGGGTGTTTTGAGGGATGCACCATGAATGGTCATCACTACTGTCATCAGTAATGTGCCGGCAAGTAAGATAATCAACCGCCTGTTTTTTAGGAAGTAATTCCTATTCGAATCAGATATTGTTAAATCTTTCATTGACATAATTCCAGTTGATGACTTTCCAAAAACTTTCGATGTAATCTACTCGGCGGTTTTGGTATTTTAAATAGTAAGCATGTTCCCAAACATCTAGTCCGAATAAAGGGAAACCTTTTACTTCAGCGATATCCATTAGTGGATTATCTTGGTTGGGGGTTGAGCTAACGATTAATTTTTTATCAGCGGTAAAAATCAACCAGGCCCATCCGCTTCCAAACCTATTTTTGGCAGCTTCCCCAACTTGTTTTTTCAAGGCATCCAAGGATCCAAAATCTTTTTCTATCGCAGCAAGTAATTTGCCAGTAGGCAAGGAAGTGTTGGGAGTCAAACATTTCCAAAATAATTCGTGGTTGTAATGTCCACCGGCGTTATTGCGCATTTTTACTGAATAGGAAGAAATCTTGTACAAAACATCTTCTAGGGGACGCGTCATGTCTACTTTTTCAGCAATGGCCGCTTCTTTCACATTTTTACTATAGGTAGCTGCATGTTTATTGTAATGGATGTCCATGGTAAGTGCATCAATGGACGGCTCTAGTGCGGCATAGGCAAAAGAAAGCGGTTGTTGATCAAAGCCTGTTGCAAATAATTTTGCGGGGCTAGCTGGGTTGTAATGCGTATTACCGACGGCTGCCATTACCGAACTGATGGAAGGCAATGCTATCAGTGAAGCCACGCCTACTTTGGCAGATTGCTGGATGAAATTTCTTCTGGAATTTTGTTTCATAATGGTTGTTTTATTTTTTATCAGCCCCCGAAGGAACTGGCTGTATTTGTTAGAATTATTGAATGCATCAAATCAAGGTGATTGAGAAAAATCAAATTTTACCTCATAAATTTAGTGTATTTTTTTTGCCAAGAGTTATTTTGTTTATAGCGGATGTAATTAAAGCTCGGAGGGATTTAAAAAACCGGTAATAAAACTCTTTGTTGAACAACTGGGAATCATGGATAGCCTTGTAAGTAAGCAGTGCGCCCAAAGGGGCCAGCACCAATATGGAA
>JBIIVV010000347.1:0-2813 GCA_044339235.1 Ferruginibacter sp. | reverse complement strand
GAGAAAAACATTTGTATGTAGCCATTTGGTTCTACATCGCCACATTTGTTACGGTAGCGGTATTGCATATCACCAACTCGATGGCATTGCCAATCAGTTTTACCAAAAGTTACTCTCTGTATGCAGGTGTACAGGATGCACTGGTTCAATGGTGGTATGGACACAATGCCGTAGCGTTCTTTTTAACTACTCCCTACTTGGGGTTGATGTATTACTTTTTACCTAAGGCAGCCAATCGGCCAGTATATTCTTACCGACTTTCCATTATCCATTTTTGGTCGTTGATATTTTTATACATCTGGGCAGGTCCGCATCATTTACTATATACCGCTTTACCAAACTGGGCTCAATCACTTGGGGTGGTGTTTTCGGCGATGCTAATTTTTCCAAGTTGGGGTGGCATGATTAATGGCTTGCTCACTTTAAGAGGTGCATGGGATAAGGTAAGGGATGATGTGATTTTAAAATTTATGGTGGTAGCGGTTACAGCTTATGGCATGTCAACTTTTGAAGGACCCTTATTATCCCTCAAAAGCATCAGTGCGGTGAGCCATTATACCGACTGGATTGTTGCCCATGTGCATGTGGGTGCTTTGGGATGGAATGGTATGTTAACGTTTGGTATTTTGTATTGGCTGATTCCAAGAATATTCGGGACCTCGCTTTATTCAAAAAAACTAGCCAACAACCATTTTTGGCTGGGCACACTGGGAATTGTATTTTATGCGGTACCCATGTACTGGGCTGGATTTGCACAGAGCTCCATGTGGAAGCAATTTACCGAAGCAGGCCAGTTGAAATATACTTTTCTAGAAACGGTTACTTACATGAAACCGTTTTACGCCATGCGTTCCTTAGGCGGTACTTTATACCTGATTGGTGCGTTGATCATGGT
This sequence comes from Ferruginibacter sp., assembly GCA_044339235.1. GTDB lineage: Bacteria > Bacteroidota > Bacteroidia > Chitinophagales > Chitinophagaceae > Ferruginibacter. The sequence continues at coordinate 1,918 of JBIIVV010000347.1, read as the reverse complement.
TTATAATTTGTATAAAACTGTAAAAGCAGGTAAGTTGGTTGCAGATGAAGCAGCAGAGGCAGCGCCATTAGAGAAAGTATATATAGCTCATAAAGGGGAGCATTGGCACAGATGGATTGAGCGTAAGCCAGTACAATTCATGGTGGTTAGTTTGATTGTAATTCTGATAGGCGGAGTGGCAGAAATGATACCCACTTTTATGATAAAGTCTAATGTACCCACTATCAGTAGTGTAAAACCCTATACGCCACTAGAGTTACAGGGTAGAGATATTTATCTGAGAGAGGGTTGTTATACCTGTCATTCTCAAATGATTCGTCCTTTCAGAAGTGAGACTGAGCGCTATGGCGAATATTCAAAGGCGGGCGAATTTGTGTATGACCATCCTTTTCAGTGGGGAAGTAAAAGAACAGGTCCGGATCTAGCTCGTGAAGGAACTGGCAATCTTAAAAAAACAGACGGATGGCATTTCCGACATTTTAGGGAGCCATCTTCTATGAGCGAGGGGTCCATCATGCCGGCATATGCATTTATGTTAAAGGATAATTTGGATACTTCCACTACTAAGGCTAAAATAAATGCCATGATCACCTTGGGCGTACCGTATGAAAAAGGATTTGGCGACATCGCCAATACCAATTTGATGGAACAGGCTAAAGGGATTGCCGACAATTTAAGTATCGATAGCATCCGAGTTTCACCCAACAAAGAAGTGATCGCATTAATTGCATATATCCAACGACTGGGGAAAGACATTACCAATCAACCTTCTAAATAAATCAACCATGTTTAAATTTATTCAGCAGTATACCGAGAAAATGGAGCACGTTGCAATTTATCCAATGATCTCTCTATTCATTTTCTTTTTATTCTTTGTAGTACTTCTAGTATTTGTAAAAAAAATGGATAAAAGCAGCATCACTGAATTATCAAATCTTCCATTGGATATAGAAACATCAACTTCCAAACACTAAAAATATATTGGTATGGTTTTAAAATATTATAGGAATAAACAAAAAATAGCTACTGCCTTTTTTCTTTTGATTGGCGATACCCTATTTGCACAGACATCGCCTGCAGCTCCATCTGCTGTAACGGCCGGCAGTAATATGTTGGAGATATTACTGATTATTACTGCATTTGTATTGCTTTTTGTAATATGGGGAATGGGACAGGTGTTGGTCGCACTCTCCCGTCAGTTGTTGGATAAGACTAGTGAGGCAAGTAAAGGCGCTGTGCTTTCTGTGTTGGTAATTTTATCCCTTCTATCAGAAAATGCGCAGGCACAAACAGTTGCCGCAGATGCTGCAGCAACTGTGATTCCAAATTATGGTGGTATTTCAGCCAATACCTTTTATGTTTTATTGTCAATAATTACGACAGAAATTTTTGCAATATTGTTTTTGTTTTTTTCGATCAGGCGAATTTTTGTGGAATTGCTTCCTGAAAAATCAGCAGCGGCTATAAAAAAATCAAAACTTGCGGCATTATGGGTAAGGCTGGACAAAAAATTATTTACAAAAGCAATTCCGATAGAACAGGAAGCGGACGCACTGTTGGATCATAATTATGATGGCATTCAGGAATTGGATAATGCATTGCCCCCCTGGTGGAAATATGGATTTATCATTACCATTGGTTTTGCATTTGTTTACCTGCTAAATTTTCATGTGTTGGGCAACGGCAAAAATCCTACGGAAGAATATGCCGTCGAAATGGAGAACGCAAAAATTGCCAAGGAGGCATATGAGGCTAATAATAAGGACAAAATTGATGAGACGATGGTTCCGATGGCAGATGCTGCCGGTATGAAAATTGGCAAGGATGATTATATAGCCAATTGTATCGCTTGTCATGGTTTAAAAGGGGAGGGGGGCGCAGGTCCAAACCTTACCGATGATTATTGGATTCACAAAGG
>JBIIVV010000348.1:0-2813 GCA_044339235.1 Ferruginibacter sp. | reverse complement strand
TTTACTAAAAAATACCAACCCGTCTAATTATTCAAGCAACTAGTTCCTGGAATGCCAATTTCTTGGAAATACATTAAAATAAATATAATATTTTACCTTATTTTGTATTAATTTTCGATTATAAAAGGAAACGAAATTCCCTTTACCCCTTGTATTGGATTTTCATGTTATTAAAAAAATAATAAATACTATTATGACTACGGTTATTGTTCCGGTTGATTTTTCGCCTATTTCTATTCATACTGCTCGTTATGCGGCTCAGCTATTAGTAGGACATTATGGTGTCAATATTTTGCTATACCATAGCTACGCTAAATCTTCCGAAGAAATAGCTGTGAGAGAAAGTTTGGAAGAGCTTAGAAAAGAATTGATGGCAACCTGTATTGTTCAAATAGAAATACTGGCGCAGGAAGAGGATGATTTTGTAGATGGTTTGCAAAGAGCAGTACGTCATAGAAAGGCAGATTTAGTCATTATGGGTATTACTGGAAAATCTGCTTTGAAAAAAGTGCTATTTGGCAGCAATACCTTAAAAATGGTGGATACCAAGGTCTGCCCCATTATGATCATCCCAGAAGAAGCTTCCTTTCAGCAGATGCACAATGTGATGCTAACCTCCGACTTTAAAGACACTATTAAGACTACGCCCTCAGTTCCTATTAAAGATTTTTTAGGTGTGTTCAATCCAAAACTGCATGTTGTTAATGTTGACAAGGATCATTATATCTCTTTAACTGCCAACTACGAAAAGGAAAAACAGCACTTGGCCCAAATGTTTGAAGAGTACCATCCTGAGTTTTATTTTATGCGACTGTACGATGTAGACGAGGCGCTTAACCTCTTTGCACAAGACAAGGGAATCGACCTGTTAATTGCTATCCGCAGGGATGAATCCTTCATCCAAAAACTCTTTAAACCCAGTCATACCAAGGCACTCAGCTACCAAAGCAAAATACCCATTTTGGTAATGCATGAATAATTATACCGCTGCAAGTCGGTCATAAGCAATGGAGCTATACGATGCAGAATATACCCTTTCACCGATATCTTCGGGCTAGAAAATTTAAAACTACCTTTGCAGCTCATTTTCTGAGTATGACTTTTGATGATTTAAATTTAAACACCCCACTGCTTTCGGCATTGGATGATCTTGGATATACCAACCCTACTACTATTCAACATAGGGTTTTCCCCATCGTGATGTCGGGAAAAGACGTATGTGGTATAGCACAAACCGGAACTGGTAAGACCTTCGCCTACCTGCTACCTTGCCTTAGGCAATGGAAATTCAGTAAAGACAAAGCCCCTCAAATTCTCATTATTGTTCCTACCCGTGAACTAGTTGCACAGGTGGTGGATGCCGTTAAGGCTTTAACACCCTATATGAGTCTAATTGTAACAGGGGTATATGGTGGAGTAAACATTAATACACAAAAGGCAACAGTAGAAAAAGGCGTAGATGTATTGGTCGCTACTCCAGGCAGACTGTACGACCTTGCCATGAATGGTGCTTTTAAGACAAAAATGATCAAAAAACTGGTGATTGATGAAGTAGATGAAATGCTAAATCTAGGCTTTAGAACACAGTTAAAAAACATCCTCGACCTGCTGCCACCAAGGCGACAAAATCTGCTTTTTTCTGCTACCATCACCGATGAGGTAGAAGCCCTCATTGATACTTATTTCAATGACCCCATCCGAGTAGAGGCCGCACCTACCGGAACACCGCTTGAAAATATCATACAGACCGGCTATGAAGTGCCCAATTTTTATACGAAGGTGAACCTACTTGAATTATTGCTGAGTGAAGATGCAAGCATGACCAAAGTATTGGTTTTTGCAGCTACCAAACATTTGGCGGATCAATTGTATGAACAGCTGGAAGCAAAATTTCCTGGTACAGCTGGAGTAATCCATTCCAATAAGGAACAGAACCACCGCTTTAACACGGTAAAACAATTCCAAGAAGGCAATTACCGATTTATTATTGCCACCGATATTGTGGCAAGAGGAATTGATATTGCGGAAGTTACGCATGTTATCAATTTTGATACTCCGGAAGTGCCTGAAAACTATATCCATCGAATTGGCAGAACCGGCAGAGCAGATAAAAAAGGAATTGCCATCACCTTCATTACTGAAAAAGAAAAAACACCGCTATCGGTGATTGAAACACTGATGAAATACAAGGTGCCGATTCTTCCACTACCGGAGCACCTAGTGATATCAGATGTATTGACAGAGGAAGAAAAGCCGAAAATCTTTATGAAAATCATTCAGGTAAAGGCGCCCAAAAAAGATGAAGTCGGTCCTGCCTTCCATGAAAAATCTGCTAAAAATAGCAAGGTGAATTTTATTGTAAAGAAGAAAGATCGGATGATGAAAAAATACGGAAAACCAATTACCAGAGGACAGAAAAAATAAATGACAGTTCATATATCAGGGATCCTATTTACAAGCCAAAATCAAAATAATTCGACAACCATTTAATTGATCAGTTTTGGTAAATCATTTGTTTCAACTTTTAGAAGAATATCCCCGCCTTGCTGTTGTTATTAGCATTTTCCTTAGCGTCCTTATTGCAGTAATCGGTGTATTGCCAAGTATTTTTTTAACGGCTGCCAATCTATTATTTTTTGGATTTTGGTACGGCACCTTTCTTTCTTTTTTTGGAGAGGCCTTCGGAGCAGCAATCGCATTTATCCTTTACCGAATGGGATTTAAAAGGCTTACAGAACAAAGGCTTCACAAATATCCGAAGATCAAAAAATTACTAGCAGCTCAGAATAAGGAAGCCTTTCAACTCATTTTTT
>JBIIVV010000003.1:0-32293 GCA_044339235.1 Ferruginibacter sp. | reverse complement strand
AGTATTCTTTATTCATTAGACCAGTCTAAGCATAGCCAAATTATTGAACAGGGATATAGTACTAGTCAAAAACCAACTTGGTTTTATTCAATTTTGGAAAAGAATAATTTTAATCAATTTTCATCTTATGAATCTATTTTACAATCCACTGTTTACAATAATAATGAGTTGTCAAAAGACCAACAAATTAGTTCTGTTTTTCAGTTAATTAATTATTTTATTGACAATCTTTCTTTTCCTTCATACTTGTCAGTTTCTTTGGAAAATAAACCGGAAGAATTCTTTTCCTATTTATTAGGTATTCTTTATTCTTTAGATCAGTTGAAACACACAGAATTGATTGAAAAGGGTTATTCAACTAATAAAAACCCTTCTTGGTTTTACACAATTTTAGAAAATAATAATTTTTTAAAATTTTCAAATAAAGTAAGTTTAAATGCAACTTCAGAATTATACGATTTTGATCAATGGGTTAATTTAGTTATTTATCAGAATAAAGAAATATCCAATGAATTAAAGGGTAGTGAAATTGTTAAAATAATAACTTATTTTATTGATAATCTCTCTTTTCCAAATCATTTCCCAGAATATCTTAAAAATAAACAACATTTATTCTTTTCTCATTTACTGGGGTTGTTGTTTTCATTGAATCAGGCAAAATATATTGAAATTATAAATGCTGTCTTACATACACTCAATAAGCCAATATGGTTTATAAATCTTGTTCACAACATTAAAAAACAAATTAATTTTTCTACTTTAGGCATCAATAGTATTGTAACCGCTGATTTACCGTATGTAGATACTGATTTAGCACCTTATTTTGTTAATGATAATATTTTTATTTATACTTTACTTGGTTTTAAGCCAGTTACTTCTCAAAAGTTTAGTGTAACATTTATTACGAATGAGACTAGTACCCTTTTGTTGAGTTTGCTTTCCAATAAAAAATTGCCTGTTAAGTATGAATTTCTTGCTCGATACGACTTTTCCTTTTTAATAACGATTTTGTTTCGATTCCTTTTTACTAACAATGAAATATTATTTAATCAGGTGTTGTTAAAGTTCGCTAGTTTTCCTTCATCTACACGTATTTTGTTATTTAAATTATTTCCAGGTAAAACCAATCATCCTACTGATGAACTCATAACTGAACGATTAATTCCTTATATTACTGTTGAAGTTGATTCACAGAAAAAAGTTTTAGAGAAGGATAGTTTATTCAAAAACAATAAAATTTCAACTACTGTATCCAATAAATTGAATGAATGGATTAACAGTCAGTTACTCAATGAGGGTATCAATCGAGAGGGTATATTATTAAATTTGCTTACTTTCTTTTTGCAAAATGGCAAATTCTACGATTCGTTTTCTTCTTTTACCGGATCTTATGTCAATGAGTTACTTCGTATTCTTATTTTGGAGATTGCACGTTTTGATTCCAAAAAATTAGTAACTATTTTATCATTTGATAATAATAATATTGATGCTAAAATTATTGTTCTTAATTTGTTTTCTCAGGGTGCTACTATTGAGGAAAGGAGTGTTCATACTATCCTTCAGTCTTTCAATTCCGAACTTCCAATATCAAATATTACAAGTGAAAGTTTGAACGAATTTGATGTTCATAATATCAATCCTTTAATTGAAAATTTACCCTTCAATGAAGTTGGAATTCGTGATTTTTTTAAAAAAACTTTGGGTGTCGAAATTGTATCAGATAAGCTACTTCTAGATAATTCTATCAATATTGTGATCTATTATTTGCTTCACAAAAAAAAGGAGCCTCAATTTAAAAAAATTACCGAAGATTCTTTTATTGTTTATTTAAAAGAAATATTGTGGTTTATTTATGCTGAACAACCTGCTATTTTACGTGATCTGCTTACTAGCTCTTCTTATCCTTTAAATAACAAAGTTTCGCTGCTTGCTTTATATTCCCAAACTAGTGATAAAAAAGATACTGCTACTAGGTTTTATTTACAACCTATCATTGAAACTGAAATTTTCAAGTTTATTGAATCTATGGTTGATAAAAAGATTGCCAATAGAGATTTTAAAGATTTAGTTAATAATGTTTTAAAGGAAAAGTTAGTTGGTAAAAATATTCCTATTTTAAAGTTATTGCAGTATGTTCAATCATCTGATTTAATGGATGACTTTATACAGACTCAACTGGCACAAGAGGCTACCAAGAAAATCAATAAATTACAATCAGCTTTTTTAAAGCAGGTAATTGCTCTTTTTAATGCTGCTTTACCTAATTTTAAAGATAGAAATGAATTTTCCAATATTTTAATTCGATTAAATTCTTATATACTTTCCGAGGCCCATTTGATTGTAAGTATTGATATTTATTTACGAAAATTGATTCAATTTCTTTTATATCAAAATAGAACCCGTGCTATTTATTTTTTCAGTAAATTTATTTTGTATACGGATAATGTAAACCTTAGCTTTTCTACTGATTATGCCATAATTGTAAATAAAATTCGTAAAATTTTTAAAGAATTTATTAACTCATCCGATCTGGCAATTGCTGCAGAAAAAGATACTGCTAATGATAGTCGAGACAAGGAATTACTTGATAAAATTAATGAAGTGGTTGCTGATATTTTAGTGGATGAAAAAGATACGATTCCTGAGAATGTCGATCCGAAGTTACTGGATGAAGATTTTGTTGAGTCCAAAGAATCTATTTATATTAATAATGCCGGACTTGTTCTCTTTAATCCTTACATCACTACCTTTTTCTCCAAATTAGGCATTACAGAACATGGCAAATTTAAAGATGAAGAATCCACTTTTAGAGCGATTCATTTATTGCAGTTATTGGTTACCGATGCAGCATATGAAGAACATGAACTTGTTCTAAATAAAATTTTGTGTAATTTGCCTGTTTCATCTCCAATTCCGATGGATATCGTTTTGAAACCGGCTGAAAAATTATTGGCTAAAGAACTGGTTGAAATAACGATGAAAAGATGGAAAAAAGGTAGTTCTGGTTCAAAAGAGAGTTTTAGAGCCTCTTTTATCAATAGAGATGGGCGTTTATCAATGGTGAATGAAGAATGGCATTTAAAAGTTGAGCAACGAGGATATGATGTAATATTAAATACTTTGCCATGGTCATTTGGAATGATTAAATTACCATGGATGTTAAAACCACTTATAGTAGAATGGGTATAAAAAAATCTAAATTAAATGCAACGGCCATTTTGGCTGATCTTGAATGGCTTCATAAAGTGATTCAATGTAGATTTCAATTATATTGGAATCAAGAGACACCTTATCAGTCTATACACGATATTTTGCCTCCTGATCTTGCACTAGACGATTCACCTTATGCTAAAACAATTATTGATCATTCAATGGATTTTGATGAACGGTTAATTTTTATTTTATCCTTAGCACAACATGTACAACCCCAGGTTTTAGATATATTTTTTACCAAAAATTCTGATTATAATAGAGAATTTACTGAATTTGGTGGTGTAAAAGGTAAAATTCACAATGGCTTTATTCCAACAGGAGAGACCGCAGTTTTTATTTTATCCGGTAATAGTTTAGAACATCGTTTTAGAGTTTTAGAAATTTTAGATTCGGACCATTTTTTCTTTAAAAAAGGAATTCTCACTTTGGAACACACTGAACCTAATGAACCTTTTTTTACTGGGATTCTTAATTTATCTATCGAGTTTTTAAATATTTGCACCCATGGTAACAATCACAAACCTGATTACAATTCAAGTTTTCCAGCAAAATTGATTGATACCAATCTTGATTGGTCCGACTTGGTTGTATCAGATGAAGTGTTGGATGAATTGGATGAAATTAAGGATTGGATAGCACATGGTAGTGTTTTATTAAACGATTGGGGATTAAAGAAAAAAATTAAACCTGGTTATAGAGCTTTGTTTTTCGGTCCTCCAGGAACTGGTAAAACATTGACTGCCTGTTTACTTGGAAAGTTTTCTAATATGGATGTTTATCGAATAGATCTATCGATGATTGTATCTAAATATATCGGAGAAACTGAAAAGAATTTGGGTAAAGTATTTGATCAAGCGATGAATAAAAATTGGATTTTGTTTTTTGATGAGGCAGATGCACTTTTTGGTAAAAGAACCCAGACTTCTAGTTCCAATGATCGATTTGCTAATCAAGAAGTATCTTATTTATTGCAAAAGATTGAAGATTTTCCTGGTATAATTGTTTTAGCAACTAACTTGAAAGCGAATTTAGACGATGCTTTTTCTAGACGTTTTCAAAATATGGTTTATTTTACTATGCCGGATGCTAAGCAACGAGAAATATTATGGAGTAAAGCCTTTTCAAATAAATCTTCTTTTGAAAAAAATGTTCATTTGGAAGAAATTGCTGATAAATATGAAATAGCGGGCGGTTCAATTATTAATGTTGTTCGTTATTGTTCTCTAAAAGCTTTAAAACGAAATGATACTTTTATAAAGAAAATTGATATCATCAATGGTATCAAAAAAGAGTTTCTAAAAGAAGGAAAGACTATTTAAATGTATTGTTGATTAGTTTACTTCATTTCCAATATTGCCACCCACCTTTAATTTACTAGGCACTTTTAAAGGGATGGTTTTGTCGTAGGCTTCGTCATTTAATGCACCTAGAAACTCTACTATTAACGAAATGTCCTTAAAATCTACTTTTAGTTTGTGAACAAGTGGATCAATCTGTTCAGGTTTTATTTTTGAATTACTGATTTTGCCTCCCGATAAATCTTCATAAAATTCCAATACCTCTTTAAGCGTACCAATTTTTCCATTGTGCATGTATGGGTATGTATAGCGAAGATTTCGTAAAGTAGGTGTTCTAAAAGCATGTTTTTTTTCATAGCCCTCATCTGTATTTACAAGTTTTTCATTGTCAGCCACTCCCATGGTATGTGTCTTGTAATCTGAAAACATTGGACCATTGTGACATTTTGCACAGCCTGACTTTAAAAAAAGATTCATTCCTTCCACCTCACTTTGGGATAAGGTTTTCCTAGCAATGATTGACTGGTTGCCTCTCATATATTCATCAAACCTAGAATGATTGGATATAATGGTCCTTTCATAAGTAGCAATCGCCTTTGCTAAACTTTCTTTTGTAATGGCATTTTTAGTCTCAAAAGCCTCGGCAAATAATAGCTGGTACTCGTTAATATGTTTCAATCGGTTGATTACTATTTCCAGTGCATCGGTTTCTTCATACGAATGACCCCTCATTTCTTCAAATGACTTGATCGGTTCAAGGGATTGAAGCTCCAAACTTTTAACTCTCAAATCCCAAAACATTGGAGCATTGATTGCATCCGTTTGTCCATTATTTAAAATGCCATTGAAAGCAGTATTGATTATTGTTTGTGAATTTCTCTTTACAAAAGGGATGTCGTTGGGTATTCTAAAGTTTCGCTTATTTCCCAACCCATTTCCATTTACCCCAATCGAAATTTCTAAACTTTCTCCAAATCCATATTCTGGGTGATGACAGCTAGCACAGGCAACATCCTTATTGCCTGAAAGAATGGGATCATAAAATAGCAATTTTCCAAGGGCAGCTTTTTTTTCGGTTATTGGATTATCTGGTGGATAGGGTATTTCTACTGGTAAGGCAGATAATACAGTGATGTCGTCTGGTAATGATTTGGGGTTTGACTTTTTTTGTTCGCTAGCATTTTGCGAACATGATCCAATAAAACAGATGATTGATAAAACTATGATAACAATAAGTTGCTTTTTCATAATTAAATTATATTAAATATATTACCGCCCCCAAAAGTTAAAAAATTAGAAAATGATCAGATTGAAATTAATAGCGCAATTCAGTGAGGATATTGGGAAACCTTTTTGTAATAAAAGGCATATTGAATGAGTTACTCTTATAAATATAGGATAATAAACTGAAAACAACATTTTATAGGTTACATAAGGCATAGAAAAAGCCTTACATTTCTGTAAGGCTTGTGACCCCTCAGGGACTCGAACCCTGGACCTACTGATTAAGAGTCAGTAGCTCTAACCAGCTGAGCTAAGGAGTCATCATTAAAAGAGCGCAAAACTAACCATAGATTTTTATTAAACCATTCTTTTATAAAATTAATAACCAAAACAATTCAATATCATTGATTAGCTGTCAAAAATCTAATTAAAATCCACCATTTTCCCTTTACATAATCCCAATTAAAAATTAAATTGATTAATTTACTCTATTAATTAAATACGCTCATAGTAGATTTCATTTTTGGCAGCCATAACTATCCTAAAATGAATTAAATTTGTGGTTTAATTGAATATGAGCCAAACATCAATGAATTTACTGTTGAAAGATCTTTCTACCAAAATAGAGGGAGAGCTGTTTTTTGATACTACCATGCGGATACTCTATGCAACAGATGCATCTGCTTATCGTGAAATGCCGCTTGCGGTGGCCATTCCTAAATCAATCAATGATCTAAAAATATTAATTCAATTTGCAAGAGAGCATACAACCTCTCTAATTCCTAGGACTGCTGGTACTTCATTAGCCGGACAGGTAGTTGGCAATGGTATTGTGGTAGATGTGTCTAAATATTTCACCCAGATCATTGAGTTAAATGAAAAAGATAACTGGGTTCGGGTACAACCAGGAGTGATCCGCGATGAACTGAATATGTTTTTAAAGCCCTATGGTTTGTTTTTTGGTCCGGAAACTTCTACTGCTAACCGTGCAATGATTGGAGGAATGGTGGGGAATAATTCTTGCGGATCCAATTCGGTAATTTATAGAAGCGTTCGGGAGCACCTTTTAGAAGTAAATGCTTTATTAAGTGATGGTACTGAAGTGGTCTTTGCATCCAACTCTTTGGATCAATTTCATGCCAAGTGTGAAGGCACAAGCCTGGAAGCTACCATTTACCGATCTATCCGGACAATGTTGAGTAACTATGACAACCAACAAGAAATAAGAAAGGAATTCCCAAAAAAGTCGGTTGAACGAAGGAATACTGGCTATGCAGTGGATATTTTACTGGATTCAGCGCCTTTCACCGCTGGTGAAGAAGATTTTAATTTTTGCAAGTTGATAGCGGGATCCGAAGGAACACTGGCATTTATAACGGAAATAAAACTACATATCAATCCCTTACCTCCTAAAGAAACAGGGTTGCTTTGTATACATTTCAACAGCATCAATGAATCCCTACTTGCCAATCTGATTGCATTAAAATACAAGCCTAGTGCCAGCGAATTGATTGATCATTATATTTTAGAATGTACAAAGGGAAATTTAGAACAAAGTAAGAATCGATTCTTTGTGCAAGGAGATCCGGGGGCCATTCTGGTGGTAGAATTTGCAAGATCCAATCGAGAAGAAATTGTAAAAATTGCTACCGAAGTTGAAAAAGAGATGCGTTCGGCAGGCCTAGGGTATCATTTTCCTTTATTGTTTGGTGAGGATACTAAAAAAATATGGACACTTCGTAAAGCAGGTCTTGGCTTATTAGGCAATTTGCCCGGAGATGAAAAAGCAGTTCCGGTGATTGAAGATACAGCGGTGGATGTAATTGATTTACCTGCTTATATTGCGGAGTTTAATGAGTTGCTTACCAAATATGATTTACATGCGGTTCATTATGCCCATGCTGGATCAGGCGAAATTCATCTTCGCCCAATCATTAATCTTAAAACAGTGGAAGGAAACCAATTATTCAGAACCATTGCTGAAGAAATTGCTACGCTGGTAAAAAAATATGACGGCTCACTTAGTGGTGAACATGGTGATGGAAGATTGCGCGGTGAATTCATTCAACAAATGGTGGGTGCCAAAAATTACGAACTGCTACGAACCATTAAATATACCTGGGATCCAGAAAATATATTCAATCCTCACAAGATTGTGGATACACCTCCCATGAATACGATGTTGCGCTACAGCCCTGGTCAACAAACACCAAAATTTAATACCGTATTTCGGTATCACAACCAAGATGTTTTGCAGCATGCTGAGCAGTGTAATGGTTCGGGTGATTGCCGAAAAACGCATTTATCTGGCGGCACCATGTGTCCGTCATTTATGGCAACTAAAAATGAGCAAGATACCACTAGAGCTAGGGCAAATATTTTGCGCGAATTCCTTACCAATTCAGATAAGATGAATCGCTTTGATCATCAGGAAATTTATGAGGTGATGGACCTTTGTTTGAGTTGTAAGGGATGTAAATCGGAGTGCCCATCTAATGTGGATGTGGCTAAATTAAAAGCTGAATTTTTACAACAATATTATGATGCCAATGGTGTGCCTTTTCGTTCCAAATTAATTGCTAATTTTTCAGCTTCCGCAAAATTGGGGGCTTTGATGCCTGGTGTTTATAATTTTATGATGACTACCCCTATAATCAGTAATACGATTAAACGTTTGGTAGGTTTTGGGGTAAAACGGTCAATGCCTACTTTGTATACCACCACTTTGTTGAAATGGTATAAAAATAGAAAATCAAAGACAGTTATCCAAGGGGGTAAAAAAGTCTATTTATTTTGCGATGAGTTTACCAATTTCAATGATACCGCCATTGGTATTAAAGCAATTTTGTTATTAGAAAAATTGGGTTATGAGGTGGAAATCCCTAAACATGAAGAGAGTGGGAGGGCCTGGTTGTCAAAAGGTCTTTTAAGGGAAGCGAAAAAAATCGCCAACAAAAATATTAGCTTACTTAGTAAAATTATAACTTCAGACACGCCCTTGATTGGCATAGAACCTTCTGCCATACTTACTTTCAGGGATGAATACATTGATTTGGCAGATGATGCAAACTTTGAAGCATCCAAAGAATTGGCAAAAAATGTGTTTATGATGGATGAATTTATTGCTGCCGAAATGGAAAAGGGAGCTATTCAGCAATCTTCTTTTACCACTGAAAAAAGATTAATTCAATTACATGGTCATTGTCAGCAAAAAGCAATTTCCTCTGTTTCCCCTTCCGTAAAGATGATGTCGTTTCCAGCGAATTATTCAGTAGAGACGATCCCTTCAGGATGCTGTGGAATGGCGGGCTCATTCGGATACGAGAAGGAGCATTATGAGCTTTCTATGAAAATTGGAGAACTGGTATTATTGCCAACGGTTAGAAATCAACCAGCGGAAGTAATTATCGCTGCTCCTGGGACCAGTTGCCGCCACCAAATCAAAGATGGTACTGGAAAAAAGGCACTTCATACTATTGAGGTTTTGTTTGAAGCACTCATATGATAAATGGGGCAGCCTATATTTTATTGAACCATTGAATGGATATGGTTTGCGATAAAAAAGTTGGTTTCTATGATCAGATTGATCTTAATAAGAAAAATATTTTTATTAAAATGCCCAGGCTTTTATCTATAACTAGGTCAATTTTAAAGAGTTATCGTTTTTCACCCACTTACTCATTTGTTTTTTTTTAATTTTAACAAAAAAGGTCTAATAATCCATCAGATATTTGCGTTTTCAATTTTAGTAGCAAATAGTTAATTTTCATGAGTAAGTTCAATATCAAAAAAATAAATTTCTTTCTTTCATTCATTCTCATTTTTTTGCTTCATATTCCATTTGTTTTTTCAAAATCGGTGAGCATTGGAAAGCATTTGAATGAAAAAGAACCTATACCAGCTGCCATTAATAGGCCTACAGTTGCCAGCGTTCATTCAAACCGAATTTCATTTTTTTCAAATAGTCTTTATGATAGTCTGCAACTAGAGTCGAAGGGTTTAACAAGGCAGGTATTTGATTATGCATTGAAAGGTTTTTATTTTATGCGTGAAATGGGAATGTTGGAAAATAAGGAAATCTTATCGATCATAGATTTTAGTAAACCTTCTTCTGAAAAGCGATTATTTATTATTGATCTCCAAAATGTAAAATTGCTTTTTAAAACCTATGTAGCCCATGGTGCTAATTCAGGAAAAGCGTTTGCCAAAATATTTTCCAATGCAGTTTCCAGTAATAAAAGTAGCCTAGGTTTTTATGAAACATTGAATACGTATGAAGGGGGTAATGGCTACTCATTAAGATTACAGGGGATGGAACAGGGAATCAATGATAATGCCAATAAACGTGCTATCGTGCTTCATGGTGCAGGTTATGTGGATGAGCGCCTAATTCATTCTCAAGGTTATATCGGAAGAAGTTGGGGTTGCCCAGCTGTTCCACAAGCGTTGCATAGGTCAATCATCGATAAAATAAAAAATGGCAGCTGTCTATTCATTTTTAGCCCCAACTCGAAATACCTAAAAAGTTCAAAAATTATCAATTCCAATATTTTACCCTCATAAATGAAAGTGTAGGCTATACTATTTTATTCCGATCCGTTTTTACAATTCTTTTTCGTCGTCGAAAAGTTGACTAAGAATTTTATTTAGGATTGGGATTCTAATTAATTTTTCTCTGCCATACCAAATAATTATTCCAGCCGAAAGGTATATTGCAGCAACGATAAAAAAACCGGTAGACATTTTTCCCAACCATTCACCGATTAGTAAGGCCAAAGCGAGGCTTACAAATAATATAAAAATGGATATGATTACAATTACTACAATCGCTGCCAAAAAATTAGCCAATATTTTCGATATCTTTTCGGCAATTCGCAGTTTTAATAGTTCAATCTCTGTTTGGATATAAGCCTTGAAATGCATGGCAAGTTCTTCCGCTTTTTTAAATTCTTCCTGTAGCATTTTTAATCTATTTATTTTCTTTTCTAGCAATCATTTCTTGGTATTTTATATACTAAGTACCAAGCATAAATCGGTAGAGAATTTACATTATTAAAACCTTCTATATCAAATGTATCGTAATTCTGCATTTATATCAAATGTTAAACATATCAGTACTGCTGTGGAAATGAGTAAGCTTATTATAAAAATACAATATGTGAGGTATAAGGTCTTATATCCAGCCAATAATAGTTGGTGAAACTAAATAATGAAAAGTGGTAAATCAGCTGATTTTTGTTTTCTCATATCGAGGTATATTGATAACTTCACCGAAATTTAAACAATGAATCTACGTGATCAACTTAGGGGGACGGGTGTAGCAATTATTACACCATTTAAGGTAAATGAATCTGTTGACTTTGAAGCTTTGGGTAAACTCATTGATTTTATTATAGATAATGGGGTTTCCTATGTTGTAACCTTGGGTACTACTGGTGAAACGCCGACACTGGATAGGCAGGAAAGATTGGATATCATTGATTTTACCTATGATAAAATTAATGGTAGGGTGCCAGTAGTAGTTGGGATTGGTGGAAATAATACGAAGGAAGTAGTGAAGGATGTGCAAAATTATCCACTCGAAAAGGCGGTAGCGGTATTGAGTACCTGTCCGTATTACAATAAACCTTCACAGGAGGGTATTTTTCAGCATTATAAGGCAATTGCGGAGGCTTCTCCTAAACCAGTCATTTTATACAATGTACCCGGCAGATCCGGTAGAAATATTGAAGCAGCTACTACGCTTAAATTGGCTCATGAAGTGGCCAATGTGGCCGGGATTAAAGAGGCTGGAAATAATATCAGCCAATGTATCCAGATTTTAAAAGATAGACCAGCTGACTTTTTGGTAGTAAGTGGCGATGACGATCTAGTTTTGCCTGAGTTAGCCTGTGGAATTGACGGAGTTATTAGCGTGGCTGCCAACTGTTTTCCTAAAGAATTTACCGCAATGGTCAATGCTGGGTTAGCTCATGATTTTACGTTGGCAAAGCAACTCAATGACCCTTTGATTGAGGCATATCAATTATTGTTTACCGAAAATAATCCTGCAGGAGTGAAAGCATTTTTATACGAGCTGGGAATAATTCAAAATGTACTTCGTTTGCCAGTAACTGCTTTAACTGCACCGGTTCATCAAAAGGTAAAAGCGTATTTGAAAACCCTTTAAGTAAAGTAGCAGGTTCCCTCCCTAGAAAGTTCTGTATTTTTAAATACTGCAGTTGTTTCAGTCAAAAAATCGTCTAGATGCTCATATCTAGATGAGAAATGCCCTATTATCAGTTTTTTTACGCCTGCTTTTAGGGCGATGCTGCCAGCCTGACTGGTAGTGCAATGATACCGAGCAGCGGCTTTATCAGCTGATGCATTCAGGTAAGTAGTTTCATGATACAGTATATCTACTCCTTGTACGATTTCGACCAGCCCTTCATCATAAATAGTATCAGCGCAATAGGCATAGCTTTTACAGGGCGAATTGGCCATCGTAACTAAGTCATTGTGTATGGTGTTTCCTTTTTGGGGGGTATAATCTTCGCCATTTTGTAATTTCCCATAAAAAGAGGCGGGAATTTCATAGTTTTTGATTTTATTGGGGTCAATACTACGAGGTTTCTTTTTTTGCCTAAATAAAAAGCCCCAGCACTCAATTCGGTGCTGTAAGGGGAAAACACGGACGCTGAACTTATTATCGTCCAAAATAACTCCTGGCGAATGAATTGAATGAAAGAAAAGTGAATATGAAAGCTTTGTATCAGCAACCTCCAATTGAATGTTGATAATTTGCTCTAATGGAGCTGGTCCATAAATATGCAAGTCTTGGGTTCGGCTTAACAAACTCATGCTAGTTAAAAGTCCGATAAGTCCAAAATAATGATCGCCATGTAAATGTGAAATGAAGATAAAATTGATTTTACTTCGGCGTATTTTGTATTTGGATAGCTGTGATTGGGTACCTTCCCCACAGTCAATTAAGAAATAGTCATCTTGTAATTGAAGCACCTGTGCAGTAGGATTTCTCCCAAATGCAGGAATTGCAGAATTATTGCCTAAAATAGTGAGTGATAACAAGGTTTACTAGAAGTTTATTTAAATGAATATTTATTATACAATATTATTCTCGCTGAAATGATACGATAAATTAATAATTAAAACTGAGCATTGTTGCCTTAATCTTCTCCTAACAGTTCTCTTTCAATCTCTTCCATTTGTATGATATCCCATGCTTCACTTTCAGTGGGGGTAAGGTTCAATAATTCTATTATTTCGAGTTGGCCTAGGTTCTTTACTATTTTAGGTTGTAATTCACAAATTACGAAAGAACAATTGTTTTCGTAAAACTGTTGTTGTATTTTAACTAGCCAGTTTGCAGCTGCTTCATTCAGCTCTAAAATAGCAGACATTTTCAAGATAATGTGTGGTATGTCTTTTTGTAGGTAAGGAAGCAACAAATTGGATAGTTCAACTGTCATATTAGCAGTAAGTTCGCTAATTTGAGGTGTAATTACGGTGAATTTCTCTTTGGTATCTATTTTGACATTCATTGTTGGGGAATGGTTTTGTGTTTTAAATGGGCTATATACAATATACCATTTTTCAAATTATAATTAATTTTGTTATACTATTTGTTTTTGGTATTTTGTAAAGTAAAGGTTTTTTTTTGTTTTAAACTTTTCACTATTTACAGCAGTTCAAATGAGTTGCTACTAATTTAGGTTTTGTTTCAGTCTCTTTTTAGAAAAAAAAATACTTTTAGTGATTGGTTTATTTCTTTTGTTTTGTAAACAATTTTACCATCAGCACTATGTCATTTCAATTTATAAATCGTTATTATTGTAAAAATAAAATTCAATAAATGGACAACAATTTTTCAGCACAGGTAAAAGAAATTATTTCTTACAGCAGGGAAGAAGCTTTGCGGTTAGGAAATGACTTTATTGGCACCGAGCACCTAGTGTTGGGTTTAATTCGGGATGGAGAAAATACTGCCATTAAGATATTGAAATCATTGAATGTAGACTTGTATGAATTAAGGAAAGAAATCGAGGTGGCGGTGAAAGATAAAACCGGAAAAAATATTGCCAACATTAATTCTCTTCCCCTGACAAAGCAAGCTGAGAAAGTGATACGCATTACGGTACTGGAGGCTAAGGCTTATAAGAGTGTGATGGTAGAAAGTGAGCACCTGATGTTATCGATATTAAAAAACAAAGAAAATATAGCTACCCAAATATTAAATCAGTTTGATGTGGATTATGATATTTTTAAAAATGAATTAGGATTTGTTTCGTCACCACCTCCAACGGCTGAGTTTTCTGACGAAAATGAAGATGATTTTGACGAAGAGCGTAAACAGTTCAGTCAGCAGCAAAAGGCGCAGCGTGGTGGTAGTGCAGGTCCTCAGGCAAAAACAAAAACACCTGTACTAGATAATTTCGGAAGGGATATCACCAGATTAGCAGAGAATGGAACCTTAGATCCAATTGTAGGAAGAGAAAACGAAATTGAGCGGGTTTCTCAAATTCTTTCTAGAAGAAAAAAGAATAACCCAATATTAATTGGTGAACCTGGAGTGGGTAAAACAGCGATTGTGGAAGGATTGGCCCTTCGAATCGTTCAAAGAAAAGTGAGCAGGGTTTTATTCGACAAAAGGGTAGTATCGTTGGATCTTGCCGCTTTGGTTGCGGGTACAAAGTACCGCGGTCAATTTGAAGAAAGGATGAAAGCGATCATGAATGAATTGGAAAAAAACCGGGATGTTATTTTATTTATTGATGAAATTCATACCATTGTAGGTGCAGGTGGAGCTAGTGGTTCATTGGATGCAAGTAACATTTTTAAACCAGCACTGGCTAGGGGTGAGTTGCAATGTATTGGAGCATCTACCTTGGATGAATATAGGATGCACATTGAAAAAGATGGTGCCTTAGATCGTCGTTTTCAAAAGGTTATTGTAGAACAGCCATCTGTAGAAGAAACCATTCAGATACTTACTAATATCAAGAGCAAATATGAGGATTACCACAATGTAACTTATAGTGATCTTGCCATTGATGCCTGTGTTAAATTGAGCGAAAGATATATGACGGATCGTTTGTTGCCCGACAAGGCCATCGACGTTCTAGATGAAGTGGGAGCCCGCAAGCATATCAAAAATATCAATGTTCCGGAAAATGTACTTGATCTGGAAAAGAAAATTGAGGATATTAAATTAGAAAAAAACAAAGTGGTTAAAAGCCAGCGTTTTGAAGAAGCTGCTTCCTTAAGGGATTCTGAAAAAAGACTGCAAGAAGAACTGGAAAAAGCCAAAAATGATTGGGAAGAAGAAAGCAAGCATAAAAGATTTCCAATAGAAGAGGAAGATATCGCAGAAGTAATCAGCATGATGACGGGCATTCCGGTAAAACGAATGGTCCAGGCTGAAACCGAAAAACTTCGGCGCATGGGGGATGATCTTAAAAACGTGGTGGTTGGTCAGGAAGATGCTATTTCAAAAGTGGTGAAAGCCATCCAACGCAATAGGGTAGGATTAAAAGATCCAAAAAAACCAATCGGTACATTTATTTTTCTGGGGCCCACCGGTGTAGGAAAAACCGAATTGGCCAGATCCCTTGCCCGTTATATGTTCGACAATGATGATTCCCTGATAAGAATTGACATGAGTGAATACATGGAGAAATTCACTGTCAGCAGGCTTATTGGCGCCCCTCCGGGATATGTAGGATATGAAGAAGGTGGTCAGCTTACAGAGCGTGTTCGTCGCAAACCCTACTGTGTAATATTGCTCGATGAAATTGAAAAAGCGCATCCCGATATTTATAATATCCTTTTGCAGGTTTTAGATGACGGTCAGCTTACGGATGGAATGGGACGTAAAATTGACTTTAAGAATACGGTGATCATTATGACGTCCAATATTGGAGCAAGGCAGTTGAAAGACTTTGGTGAAGGGGTGGGTTTTGCTACCGCTTCTAGAATTCAAAATGCTGAGGAAAATAATAAAGCCGTTATTGAAAAAGCACTCAAGCGTACCTTTAGTCCTGAATTTTTAAATAGGATTGATGATGTAGTGATTTTCAACTCGCTCACCAGAGAAAATATTTTTGAGATCATAGACATTCTGATGAAAGGGGTGATGAAAAGATTGGTTAATCTTGGTTTTACCATGGAACTCAGTCCACAGGCTAAAGACTTCATTGCCGACAAAGGTTATGATGCACAGTTTGGAGCTAGACCTTTGCATAGGGCCATTCAAAAATACCTAGAAGATCCATTAGCCGAAGAAATACTGAATATGATGGTGAAAGCAGGGGATACCTTGGTTGCCGATTTGGACGAAAAGAAAGAAAAGATATTGTTTAGCTTAAAAATTGAAGAGCATAAAGAAGAAGCTCCTTCAAAAGCGTAATATTTTTAATCAATATGCAAAGCCATCCATTTATTGGATGGCTTTTTTTATAAGGGTTATATGAAAATGTTTAATAACCGATTTCTTTTGCTGAATGCAATTTTTTAATTGACTTTTGCATAAATGAATAAAAAAATTATTACCATCGATGGATGGTCGGCCTGCGGAAAAAGTACCCTTGCCAAGCAATTGGCAAAACAGCTAGGATATGTATATATTGATAGTGGTGCAATGTACAGGGCTATTACACTGTACTTTATGCGAAACCATATTAATTTGTCTCAAACTAGTGAAGTGATAGCGGCCTTGAACAATATCAACATTGACTTTCGATTTAATCCAGATTCCCTTCAGTCCGATATTTATCTCAATGGCGAAAATATTGAACCCTTGATCCGAGACCTTTCTATTGCAGCAAAGGTGAGCGATGTGGCGGCTATAGGAGAAGTGAGGACTTTTGCTGTTGCACAACAACAAAAAATGGGAGAAAACAAAGGGATTGTAATGGATGGCAGGGATATTGGTACTACAGTATTTCCAAATGCTGAAATCAAGTTTTTTATGACTGCTGATAGTGATGTCCGCGTGGTGAGAAGGTTAAAAGAATTAAGTGTTAAAAATCCCCTTATCACTTTGGATGAAGTGAAACAAAATTTAGAAAATAGAGACTACCTCGATTCTACAAGAGCAATTAGCCCATTGCGAAAAGCCGACGATGCGATTGTACTGGATAATACGAATCTTACAATGGATGAGCAATTGGCTATTGCATTACAGTTAGTGCAATGATTTTACGGATGATTTAAATATCAAATTCCTTTTTAACATCTTCCATTGACCTACTACTGGCGTAAAAGGAAACTAGTTTTTTGATTACATTTTCCACCATTGTATCAGGACAGCTGGCACCGCTTGTCAATAAAATTTTTATAGGGTTTTTATTTGGCAAAAAGTCAGCAGAACTGATATTTTCTTTTGTATGAAAATTATGATGCACAATGGTTGAATGGGAGATTATTCTTTGGTCTCCATCAATAAAATAAGTAGGGAATTTTTCCTCACATAATTCAACCAAATGAGATGTATTGCTGCTATTGTATCCTCCCACCACTATGGCAAGATCTGCCGATTGCTTCAATAGCCCATAAACAGCGGATTGGTTATCATTGGTTGCATAACAAAGGGTGTCCCTAGTGTCTGCAAACCTTTCACCAATGGTATCTTCATTTAAATGGTAGTGAATACGCATCAGCTCCTTTAGGTAATCTGCAATTGCCTGCGTATCGCTGGCTAACATGGTGGTTTGGTTGACTACACCGAGTCTTTGAAGATCTTTTTCTACCTCAAATCCTTCGGAATATCTACCCGAAAATTCAGTATAAAAATCTTTTGAAGATTTTTCACCCGTAATGTATTTACCTAAAGCAATGGTTTCTTGCATATCATTGACCACAACGGTGGGGGTATTTTTAGCTGCATGCGAAAAAGTAGCCCTAGTTTCCTCATGGGTCGGTTTACCATGAATAACAACACTATATTGCTTAAGTGCAATCTGTTCGCTTCGGTTCCAAACTTTTTCTACAAAAGGGCAGGTAGTATTGTATTGCTCTGTTTTAATCCCAATAGCTCTTAAATTATTTTCAATGGCCAAGGTGGTCCCAAAAGCAGGAATGATGACAATGTCCTCACTGGTAATGGTTTCAAAGGGAATGAGTTGATTGCCTTTGGTATCTTGAATAAATTGTATGCCCCGTTGCTGTAAATCAGTATTCACCTGGGGATTATGAATCATTTCACTAAGTAAAAAGATTCGTTTACCCGGATTTTGTTCAATGGTACGAAAAGCAATATCAATGGCATTTTCAACCCCATAACAAAAACCAAAATGGCGAGAAAGGAAAATTTGTATTGGGCCAAAATCAAGCAGGGTAGGACTAAAATCCTTTTTCATTTTATCCTTATGCTTTCGGCTGTTTTTAACAGCGGCTATTAAAGTACTTCGATAAAGGGCCGGAACATTGAACTGTTTCATATTGATTGCTATAACAATGGCAAAGGTACAAAGTTGACAGCTATTTTTGTGATGGTGATTTGTCGAAATTCCGCCTTAATTTTGAAGCTAAATCTACCCAAATGAATAAGATGTTTTGGTTGTCAATTGCTGGCATTGCAATTGTTGCCAGTAATTACGGTCAAACTTCAATTCAATCAACTAAAGATATTTCTATTATGTCATTTAAAAAAGCCAACTGGATCAATAATACGGATGTTTACGAAGTGAATCTTCGTCAATATAGTCAGGAAGGGACTTTCAAAGCATTTCAAAAAGAATTACCAAGATTAAAAGATATGGGGATTTCTACATTGTGGTTGATGCCGATCACACCCATTTCACAAAAGCATAAAAAGGGTAGTTTGGGAAGTCAATACGCCTGCAGTGATTATACCGCTATTAATCCTGAATTTGGCAATCTGGATGACTTTAAATCACTGATTAAACTCGCCCATGAGATGGGTTTTAAGGTGATCATTGATTGGGTTGCTAACCACACTGGTTGGGATCATGTGTGGACCGTTACGCATCCTGAATACTATAAAATTGATACTGCAACAGGTGATTTTAAAATTGCCAGCGGAATGGACGATATTATTGAATTAGATTATGACAATGCCCATTTAAGAAAGGCAATGATCGATGCGATGAAATACTGGATTACAGAATGCGATATTGATGGATATCGTTGCGATTTGGCTTTTTGGGTACGGCTTGATTTTTGGATGGAAGCCAGGGCTTCACTTGAAAAAACAAAAACATTATTTTGGTTAGCCGAATCTGACCCACTTGAAAATCCAGATTATTACCATGCTTTTGATGCATGTTATACCTGGACATGGATGCACAAAACTGAAGATTTTTACAAGCATCATCAAGATAAAAATATACTGGATTCAATATTACATCGGTATGAGCATACCGGAAAAAAGACGGATATTAAATTATGGTTTACTGCTAACCACGATGAAAATAGCTGGAATGGAACAGAATATGAAAAATATGGAGCTGCTGCTAAAGCCTTTGCAGTACACAGTTTTACCTGGGAAGGAATACCATTGATCTATAGTGGTCAGGAGTTACCCAATCTGAAAAGGTTGCAATTTTTTGAAAAAGATGTGATTGAATGGGGGGAGCAATATGAATTGCATGATTTTTACAAGACTTTATTGAAACTTCGAAAAACCAATCCTGCGCTTAGGGCAGGAGATGGGGAATCGATTACTATTTCTTTACAAACCAATGCAGCAAATAATGTATTGGCTTATCTCCGAAAAAATGGCAAGCATGAAGTATTGGTTTTGTTGAATATGAGTAATCACGGGCTAAATTGCGTAGTAAATGATGAACACCTAAATGGAAAATTTATCAATATTTTTTCCAAAAGCAAACATGATTTTTCTGAGAACAAATCTTTTGATCTTAACCCATGGGATTATTTGGTTTTTGAAAAATAGTTTTCATTAATCTATTTCAAGATTGTAATTTAACAATTTTTAATAATTATTAAGGCGCATTGAATAATCAATGCGCCTTAATTAAATGTAGTATTTTAATTCTATTCCAATGTTATCGGATAGTCATACAAACCATCATAGCCAGGATAAAATCCACTGATGGTAATTGTTTTTGAATTTCCCAATACCTTAGTTAGATCTTCCAAATTTTTAATTTCGGTATCGTCCACTTTTACAATGATAAATCCATCTCTCATTCTAGTTTGATCACTTAATGCACCATCCGTAATTTTCTTTACCACTACACCGCCAGGAATTCCATATTCTTTTGCTTTTTTTGGATTGAGTGTTACAAACTCGGCACCCAATTTAGATAGGGCTGAGTTCTCATTTTTAACGAGATCAAAATTACCTGCTTTGTTTTTTAATGTGGCAACCACTGTTTTATCTGAACCATTTCTTGAAAATACCACCGTAATCTTATCACTTGGTTTGTATCTAGTTACCAATTCCTGTAATTCTGAGGGTAAAGTAACAGCAACCCCATTTACAGTTTTGATAATATCGCCCTTTTTTAATCCAGCATCTGAAGCACCACTACTGGCAGAAACCTCAGTTATTACCAGCCCATCACCCTTATAATTTAAGTTCATTTTTATTTTTGCCTCTTCAGGGATATCATTGGTATTGGCGGTAGCAACTCCTAAATAACCTCTTTGAACATTACCATATTTGATCAGATCATCCACTACCTTTTTTACAATATTGACAGGTATAGCATATGAATAGCCTGAATAATATCCTGTTGGGGATGCTATGGCCGAGTTAATACCAATTAATAAACCATTTGTGTTGATGAGTGCCCCACCACTATTTCCCTGGTTAACGGCTGCATCTGTTTGAATAAAAGACTCTACCGGTGAATTGGTCTTGGTGCCTTTATTCAGCCCAAGGCTTCTTGCTTTGGCACTAACGATACCCGCTGTAACAGTAGTTTCCAGATTCAACGGATAGCCTAATGCCAATACCCATTGGCCAATTTTCACCTCATCCGAATTTCCATATAATAAAAAGGGTAAACCTGCTTCTTCTATCTTAATAACAGCAAGGTCATAGGCGGCATCCCTTCCGATAACTTTTGCTTTGTAGGATTTTTTATTGCTTAAGGTTACATCGAGCTCGTCAGCATTTTCAACAACATGATTATTGGTAACAATGTAGCCATCTGCACTAATTATTACGCCCGATCCCGAGGCCTTTTGTTCTGGTACATAACCACCTCTTTGATTACCAAAAAACTGTTCCATCATATCATCCCCGAAAAAGTCGCTAAAAGGGTTTTTCGGTCGCTGATTTTTAGGTAAATTATTATTGACTTGCTTCGCATTGGTTTTAGTTTTAATGTGCACTACCGTTGGCAATGCAGAAGCAGCGGATTGGGTAAAATCAATGGCACCCGGTGGAATAGTAGTAGTATTATCCGTAAGCTTAGTATACTTATAATTGGAGGGAATTACACCATATTCTTGTCCGCCAAAAGTATTACTGTTTTTTAAAAATGTACTATAGCCCCACATTACCCCCAAAGTGGTAAAGGCACTGATAGCAACTGTGTAGCATACCTGTTTAAATTTCATAATTTATAAAATTTGTTGTCAATAATAAAATTTACTAATTATCAATTAACATGCCTATCATTACAAAGTAACGATGCCCTGACAAAATGCAAATTACCCCTTGTCAGCTTTAACAATTAATTAGGAGGACGATAGCCTAAAATTATAATTTTAATAAAAATTCCATGGTATCAATTCCATCAGCATAATCACTTAATCCTGGTTGCTGTGCCATACCAAAAGGTATATCCAGTCCAACGATACATTGAATTGACTCATTATTACGCAACGTTTCAATAACCATTTCCTGTTTAGTATAAAAACTATAGTTAAGCTGACTAATCGGGGAAAAAACGGAATCGTTTTCTACCAATAAAGTGCTCTCATTGGTCATATAATAGCGGTTATTCATCAGCTGAATAGATAAGTTATAATCATAATTATTTTTATACTTATGGTGATCAGCAAAGTATTTATACCGATGAAAAGATCCTAAAAGGGGGACAAAATCATACACTTCCGGAACAAATATTTTAGTGACATTTCTACATCCCAATCCAAAAAATACATGGATATCATCTGACAATTTTTCCAGTTGCGCTATGGTCTCATCTCCTTGAAGAATTGCCACAGAAGTTCGATTTTTGCGGATTATACTTGGGTATTTTGAAAAATAATGCTCAAAATAACGAGCGCTATTATTGCTGCCTGTAGCGATATATGCATCGCAACCCTTTAGCATAGGGGCAAATGAAATATATTGCTTTGTGGTACTATCCCATTCACCCATTTTATCTACTAGATGCTTCAGCAATTGGTCGTCTTTTTCCGATAATTTAATAGTTTGCATATTCCCACTGAGGAATACAGCTAAAAAATCGTGAAATCCAACCAAAGGAATATTTCCTGCCATCACAATTCCTACATTTTTAGGCGCCTTCAATTCCGGTATAGAATAGCTATTTACCCAATTCTGTAGCTCATTATGCCCCAAAAATTGCTCAATTATGTTTTTTAGGGATAAATCAATGAAATCAAGGGTAAACCAACCGTTATGAATAGCGGCAATTTGCTTTACTTCCTGCCATTCTTGGGTGTTGGCTAGTAAATATTCTTTAAGTTGTATTAATAATTCAATTCGATTTTGTAATTTCATCCTTATAAACTTATTTTGTAAAATCAAATTTCGCATTATCTAAACTCTAAATCAAAAGAAATGGCTATTAAAATAACTGATGAGTGTATTAATTGTGGTGCTTGCGAGCCTGAATGTCCCAATAATGCAATTTATGAAGGTGGTGTTGAATGGGCGATTGCAGACGGAACAACAGTGAAAGGTTCCTATACGCTGTTGGATGGCACGGTAGTAGATGCAGACCAACGAAATGCTCCTGTGAGTGCTGATACCTATTATATTACACCTAATAAATGTACCGAATGTCAGGGTTTTCATGAAGAGCCTCAATGTGCGGCTGTTTGTCCAGTAGATTGTTGTGTTCCAGATGAATTGTATCAAGAAACAGTTGATGCTTTGATGGCTAAGAAATCCCAATTACATATATAATATATAATTTTTATACTATATATTTTCTTTTTTGATCCAAATTTTAAGCGAGTGTATCGGATGATACGTTCGCTTTTTTATATCTTTTATAGTATATAAAAAATTATCACTATGGCTATTAGGAATGGATTTTTTTTTATAACTGTTTTTGTTTTTCTTATTTCCTGCACTTCAAAAAAGCCAAATAATAATGTAGTGGAGGATAAGTTTTTACTTATGGACACGGATCGGTCTTTTTCTAAATTGAGTGAGCAAAAGGGAATCAAATTCGCATTAATTCAGTTTATAGATACGAAAGGAGTTTTGTTAAAACCTGCAAGTATTCCAATTATAGGGGGGCAGGCTATTAATTATGTTAGCCAGTTGAATGATAGTTCTTACACTATGACATGGGAACCTAAGGGGGGGGATGTTGCTTCATCGGGTGATATGGGATATACTTATGGTTTGTATTCTGTTAAACCAAATGATAGGGATACGGTTTTATACGGAACTTACGTGAGTATTTGGAAGCAGCAGCCGGATGGGAAGTGGAAATTTGTTCTGCAATCCCAAAATGAAGGGATTGAATAATCAACTTTTTAATCAATCCTTGCACCGCTGATTTACTCCTTGGCTAAAATCCATTGTTTTAGGTAGATTCAAATTTCGTTTCTTTGTATTATTAACTATTTACAACCAATGAAAAAAAATATAGCATTAGTTACTGGTGGTTTTTCAGGTGAAGCTGTCATCTCCTATAAATCTGCTATTACTATTCAAAATAACATGGACCCTGAAAAGTGGATTTGTTATTTGATTGATATTACTAGTACAGGATGGTTTTATTGTAAACCCAATGGAGATAAAGTTTCAGTGGATAAAAATGATTTTTCAATTACGGTTGATGGGGATAAAATATTATTTGATGCGGCCCTAATTGGATTACATGGAAGCCCTGGAGAAGACGGTAAATTACAAGGCTATTTCGACTGTCTGAATATTCGATATACTTCCTGTAATACTGCAACCTCTGCTTTAACGTTTAATAAGCGATATACATTAGCGGTTGCAGCTTTCGGAGGTATTAAGGTGGCTAGATCCATTCATCTTTTTAAAAATTCATCCATTGCAGTGAATGAAATACTTTCTACCTTAACATTACCAGTATTCGTAAAACCTAATAATGGGGGAAGTAGTATTGGTATGAGCAAGGTAAATGTAGAAAATGATTTATCGGAAGCGATCCAAAAAGCTTTTAAAGAAGATGACCAGGTACTGGTAGAAGAATTTATTAAAGGGAGAGAATTTACAATTGGGGTTTTTAAATCAAATGGCAAGGTCATTTCAATGCCTATAACTGAAATAATAACCGAAAATGAATTTTTCGATTATCAGGCAAAATATAGTGGAGCCAGTCAAGAAATTACCCCAGCCATATTAGAAGCGGCTATTGCTGATAAAATACGAGCTGCTGCTATAAAAGCCTACTCGATTTTTAATTGCAATGGTGTAATTCGGATTGATTTTATTTATGATGCTTCCAGTGAAGCCCCTTATATGTTAGAAATTAATACAGTACCCGGTCAAAGTGAGGCAAGTATCATTCCCCAACAAGTAAGGGCAATGGGGTGGACATTACAACAATTTTATTCAACCCTAATTGAAGAATGTTTTGTTTGATGTAAATAATAATTTCTTTGGTATAATAATTGCGAAGCGTTCATTTAATTAATGGCCATACAACTTTAAATTTTTATTGTGTTCAGATTCATTACTAATAAATCTATTTGGGCTAATATTTTAGCTGCATTTAGTTTGGGCATTTTGCTTATTTTTTTATTGCTGCAATTATTGGGTTGGATTACCAACCATGGAGAATACCTCACTGTTCCTGAAGTAGTTGGAAATGATTATAAACAATCCATTGCTTTACTGGAAAGCAAAGGATTTGATGTTGTTATTCAGGATTCTGTTTTTACTGATACGCTTTCTCGGGGTGTCATCATCAAACAATTGCCAGATCCAAGGGCTACAGTTAAAATTAACAGAACCGTATTTATTACTGTTAACCGGTATATTCCTCCGATGGTAATAATGCCAATGCTGGAGGGTAGAAGTTTTGGCTTTGCGATGGAACTCTTAAAAAGAAGCCATTTGCTTTTGGGGGATACTACTTTTAAGCCAGATTTTATGAAAGGAACGGTGTTAGAGCAAGAATTTAAAGGATACAGAATATCACCTGGTGCTAAAGTTCAATGGGGTAGTAGAATCAGTTTGGTAATTGCAGGTGGTCTTATGGACCAAGAAACAATGGTTCCAGATTTAATAGGCTTAACCTATGAAGAAGCAAAAGCACAATTAGAATTGCTCGGTATTAATGTTGCAGGAGTTATTGGCAATGGATTAATTATTGATACCGCATCGGCTTTTATCTATAAACAAAATCCGCAGCCAATGGATGAAGATAAAAGACCTTTGTTTATTCGTTCTGGGCAATTAATGGATCTCTATATTTCTTCAGTAAAAATATTGCCGGAAGATTCTGTACAAACAAATTTTAAATAATGATATCATGACAACTATAACTGTTGACCAATTAAGCGAAAGAATGAATGCAGGTGAGCAACTTCATATCCTTGATGTACGTGAGCCGCATGAAAATATTGAATTTAATATCGGAGGAACATTGGTGCCACTAGGTAAAATTCAATCCATGCAGTTGGATGAAATCGAAGACTTGAAAAATGAGGAAGTCATCGTTTATTGCAGAAGTGGAAATAGAAGTGGTCAGGCATGTTTGATTTTGGAGGCTGCAGGGTTTTCCAACGTTATAAATCTAACGGGTGGAATGCTCCATTGGAGAGAAAGATTTTCGCTGTAATTTAAAAAAAATAAAAGGCAACCAAAGTAAAACAACGATGGTTGCCTTTTATTTATAATCGTATATTGATACCCATCATTCCATTAAAGGGGGCCATTGGGAAATAATAATTTTCCGTAGTCATTCCTCCGTAAACGTAACTAAAAGTGTACCCATTTGCCTCATACCTTTTATTAAATACATTGTTGAGTTGAACAATGAAACGAACCTCTTTTAGAAATTTTCTTTGTATTAGATAACTTAACCTTATATCTTGGGTAAAATAGGAATGTAGGCTTCTGCTAACATTTTCAGTATTATCCAAATATTGCCTACCAACATATTTATTGATTAAATTAATTTCTCCATTTTTAAATGGTGTTATGTTGATACTGCTTCCTGCTATTACCGAAGGAGAGAATGCAAGTATGGATTTTTTATAAAAATTAGTTACTTGACCTCCGTTATCATAATCATCAATATATTCTGTAAAATTGTTGATCCTATTTTCACTCATCGTTAAATTAGCGGCTACATTTAACTTTTTTGTGATTATTAAATTTGTTTGCAATTCTACTCCTGCCCGGTAACTAGCTGCAATATTTGATCTTGTGTAAGCTCCTACATCGTTGATCTTTCCAGTGAGTACCAATTGGTCCTTATATTGCATGAAATAGAAGTTGGCCGAATACGATAAAACCCTATTTTTTCTTTCTATACCCAATTCAATATCCTGCAATTTTTCAGCCTTAGGCAGTAAGGCAGTTCCCGCCTCAAAATCATCTCGATTGGGTTCTTTGGAAGCCATTGCATAAGACAAAAAGGCTTGCCAGTTTTTAAAGTTATAGGTCATGCCAACTTTTGGATTTAAAAAATGATACTTGTTGTTAATGAATAAGCCGGGATTGTCTCTAAACCCTTTGATAGTATAATTGACATTTCTAAATTGAAGATCAATAAAGCTTTGCCAATGTTGATTTATTTGCTGGGTCCATTTGGTATAAAATGACAGGTCTTTTTTGGTTGCAGTATGATTGTACCATTTGTAATTGGATGGAACAGCAGCCTGTACTTTAGCCCAAGTGATATCTCCGAAATTTACTCCATCATACTGATTCAAACTTCCACCAATTGTTAAATGGGTATTATGTTTTTGATGTTGAATTGAAAAAATACTTCCGTAAAAATTATTATCCAGCCATAATTGCCGAATCAAATCAGTTTGGGTTATTGTTGAATTTCCGTCTTGATAATCTGGTAGGCCGTATGTAGTAAAAGCTTCTGCTGATTTATATTGCTCATAATAACCAGCCCCCTTTGTAAGAAATATGGCTATGTTGGATTTCCAATAATTGTTGAGTTGGTTGTTGTAAAAAAGCTGGTAGTGCGTTTGGGTATAATTATCTGTTTCATTATCATAGGGTTTGCTAGGTTGTTCTTGTCCAGCAGAATTATAGGTTCGGTTAGTTTCCAGTAAACTCTCGGGAATTCCATACCAGGATTGATATGTTTTTTCTTTTCCAGAAAAAATATTTAAACGCAGCGATTGCTTCTCATCTACAAAAGCAGTGCTTAGATAAAATGACTTTAGGTTAGAAGAAGCCCTGTCAACATAACCATCACTGCTGATTCTACTGAGTCTACCATCTATGATAAAATTTTTACCTATTATTCCGCTGCCGAATTTTAAAGTATTTTTCAAGGTGTTATAAGAACCATAACTATTGTTCAATTCAAAATAGGAAGAATCATTGATTTCATTGGTTGAAAGATTAATGCTAGCACCAAAAGCGCCAGCTCCATTACTGCTTGTACCTACCCCTCTTTGAACTTGTATGCTATTGACCGAGGAGGAAAAATCTGGGAGATCTACAAAGAATGTACCTTGGCTTTCAGCGTCGTTGTAAGGAATGCCATTCAAGGTAACATTGATTCTTGTTGCATCCGTGCCTCTTATTCGGATCCCTGTATAACCAACTCCATTACCGGCATCCGAATTGATTACGACTGAGGGGATTTGATTTAATAAGTAAGGAAGATCTTGTCCTAGATTATTGTTTTCAATTTGCTTTTTAGTAAGATTGCTTTTTGTAAAAGGAGACTTATCCCCAGCTCTTATTGCAATTACTTCGATAGGCTGAAGGTAAAGGGTATCTTTTTTCTTAGTTTCAATTTGACCAAATACACTTAATGCCATTGCACAAAAAACAGTACTGATTAACAGTTTCATTTCAATAAAATTTAGACTGAAATCCGGAGAAGAGAATTGATTGTACAAGAATTTACCCATTATTTAGATTGTTGGGTAAGTGCATTTCTCCCTTCGCAGGTATTATCCTGAGCAGGTTATACGGGTGTTATCTCAGCCTCTCTAAAAGAAGCACCCCGGAAATTCAGAAGATGTAAAAGAACAATTATGTTATGCAAAACTATGTGGTTTAATTTATATAGTAATTATTTTCTGGAAAAATTTTCCCAATTGGATTTTTAAACGCTGATTCATTTTCTATAGGTGGTTTTGTGCGAGATTTATTTATTTAAGCTTCCAAAATGAAATTGTTTGGCAGTAAGCAAAAAAACTATTACTTTTGCACCGCGAAGTAGAGCAGCGGTAGCTCGTCGGGCTCATAACCCGAAGGTCAGAGGTTCGATCCCTCTCTTCGCAACTAACACAGGGCTCAATTTGAGCCCTTTTTATTCTTAGCAGGTTTTTGCTAATGAATTTGATTATCTCCTCCATTGTTTCCATTTGCATGCGGTAGTCAAAGTCATACCCAGACTTGCTTTTTTACAAAAACATGCATGAAATCAGGATTTGTTAATATTTTCGGAAAGCCCAATGCAGGTAAAAGCACCTTGCTAAATGCCTTAATGGGTGAAAAGCTAGCTATTGTATCGCATAAAGTTCAAACAACTCGCCATCGAATCAAAGCTATTCTTACCGATCCGGGGTACCAGATCGTTTTTTCAGATACACCTGGAATTATAGAACCCAAATACAAGCTGCACGAAAAAATGATGCAAGCGGTAAAAGGAAGTTTAGAGGATGCTGATGTAGCCCTTTTAATCACTGATGCTAGAGAAAATCCAGAAGAGAGCCATGCTATTTTCACTTTTCTCAACCTTAAGGCACCCGCATTGGTGGTCATCAATAAAATGGATGCCATAAGTGAGGAGGATATAAAAAAAGCAACTACTTTTTTTAAAGCACAAAGCTATTGTAAAGATGTTGTGGTGATTTCTGCACTTAAGAAAAAGGGAATCGATCAATTATTACAGGTGATTTTGGATTTACTTCCTGAAGGACCAGCATTTTACGAGGGCGATGATATTAGTGATTTACCCACTAAATTTTTTGTAAGTGAGTTGATTAGGGAAAAAATATTCTTACTCTACGGTGAAGAGGTTCCTTACCATGCTACCGTTTTGGTGCAGGAGTTTAAAGAAAAAACCACCCTAATAAAAATAGGTGCTGAAATCATCGTACAACGGGATACACAAAAAGGAATTATTTTAGGCGAAGGGGGCAAGATGATTAAACAATTAGGCACCCTTGCCAGAAAGGACATCGAGGAATTTTTAGGAAGCAAAG
This sequence comes from Ferruginibacter sp., assembly GCA_044339235.1. Taxonomy (GTDB): domain Bacteria; phylum Bacteroidota; class Bacteroidia; order Chitinophagales; family Chitinophagaceae; genus Ferruginibacter. Next base: position 3,029 of record JBIIVV010000003.1, on the reverse strand, counting down.
TTTTTTTAGAATTATTTGTGAAAGTGAGGCCCAAATGGCGTGACAATGAAATGCAGTTAAAAGAATACGGGTATTAATTACCCAATAGCAATAATGAAAAATAGTAAAATTGATAATGCATTCAATTATCAATTATTTAATTATCAATTATCAATTTAAAATGAGTTTTACAGTAGCAATAGTAGGAAGGCCCAATGTAGGCAAAAGCACTTTCTTTAACAGGATGTTAGAGCAAAGGAAAGCCATCGTAGATGATGTTAGTGGAGTTACCCGTGACCGTCAGTATGGGGTAGCTGAATGGAATGGTAAATTTTTTAATGTGGTTGACACAGGAGGATTTGTTCCAAAAAGTGAAGATATATTCGAAAAGGAAATTCGCAAACAGGTGTTAATTGCACTGGAAGAAGCGGATGCAATCGTATTTATGGTGGATGTAGCAACAGGTATCACTGATCTAGATGAATCCATGACTCAGCTGTTACGAAAAACGTCTAAACCTGTTTTTTTAGTCGTAAATAAAGTAGATAATCATGATCGTTTACTGGAAGCATCTGAATTTTATAGTCTTGGTTTCGAAAAAATACATTTTCTTTCTTCCATCAGTGGTACAGGAACGGGTGATCTATTAGATGATATTACGGACTTAATTATTGAGAAATCGGAACCGTCAGATGAAGAACAGTTGCCAAAATTTGCTATCATTGGTCAACCCAATGTTGGAAAATCTTCCTTACTCAATGCATTGACAGGGCAGGAGCGTACCATTGTAAGTGATATAGCTGGTACCACAAGAGATACCATCCATACCCACTACAATCTTTTTAATAAGGAGTTTATATTAATTGATACGGCAGGAATTAGAAGAAAGGCAAAGGTGAATGAGGATCTTGAGTTTTACTCGGTAATAAGGGCCATTAAAGCAGTTGATGAAGCAGATGTATGTATGTTGTTGCTGGATGCTGAAAAAGGAATCGCTGCCCAAGATTTATCAATTTTTGCGATGGCAGTAAAAAAGGGTAAGGGAATTGTAGTATTAGTGAACAAGTGGGATGTAATGCCGAAAGAAACCAATACCGCTAGGGATTATGAGATAGAGTTGAAAAAACGCTTTGCCCCTTTTACAGATTTACCAATCATTTTTATTTCAGCGCTAGAAAAAACTAGGATTTTTAAAGCGATGGAAATCGCTTTGGAAGTGTATGATAATCGCAGACAAAAGATCGCTACTTCCAAATTAAACGATATCATGTTGAAAGCGGTGGATGCCTATCATCCACCAGTAGTAAGAGGCAATCAAGTGAAAATTAAATATGTAACCCAATTACCAGTGGTAGTTCCCTCATTTGCATTTTTTTGTAATTATCCAGATGATGTAAAAACACCTTATAAAAACTATCTTGAAAACCAGTTGAGATCAAAATTTAAACTAACGGGAGTTCCTGTTAGGGTGTTTTTCAGAAAAAAATAGACAAAAAATATTCATACAATTCTGGTACGATGGAATTGATAAGTCAAATAAAATACATGAAATTTTTTTATATAATTCTAGTGATTTCAGTCTTATTGTTATCGTGCAATGATTCCCAAATCAATGAATCGGTTGAATCTGATTCTGCTAGAGCTTTTGCAACCGCTGATTCTATAGCAGCAGCTAAGGCATTAGCAGATACTGCTGTTGTGCCGATGGATACGATTGGGAAAATAGTAAAATGATTTTTCCAGTACGAAGTACTATACATATCTCGCTGACAGCTTTTCCATACTTCTTAATCTATCCATTAGTTCCAAGAGTACTTATTTGGAAAAATTAAAATAGTAAATTAAAAGCTTCGGTTAATATCAAATTCTTCCAATTCCTTTGAAACGGCATTTAAAAAAATACTTCCTAATGAACCGTCAATAATGCGATGGTCATAACTAAGCGAAATATACATCATATGCCGTATGGCAATACTGTCTCCCAGCAAGGTTTCAATTACCATTGGTCTCTTTTTGATAACACCCACTGCCATAATAGCTACCTGTGGTTGGTTAATAATAGGGGTTCCCATAATGCTACCAAAAGTACCTATGTTGGTTAGGGTAAAAGTGCCATCTGTGGTGTCATCGGGTCTTAATTTCCCGGATCTTGCAGCATTTGCCAATCCATTCACCTGTTTGGTTAAACCAACTAAATTTAATTGATCCGCATTTTTAATAACCGGTACTATTAAATTGCCATTGGGCAATGAAGTAGCCATTCCTATATTCAGGTTTTTCTTAATGATAATTTTATCTCCTTCTATTGAACTACTTAATAAAGGATATTTTTTGATTGATTTTACAATTGCTTCAATGAATAAGGGGGTATAGGTTATTTTTTCACCTATTTTATTCTCAAAATCTTTTTTATTTTTTTCTCTCCATAAAACCATGTTTGTAACGTCGCATTCAGCAAAGCTGGTTACATGCGCACTGGTATGGGTGCTATTCACCATATGATTGGCAATTAACTTACGCATACGATCCATTTCAATGATTTCAACATTGGCGATAGGATCATTGGAATTGACAACTTGATAATTATTGTCTTCTTGGTAGGAAGTATTGATTTCGTGATTGGTTATAGCAACTGGTTGGTAATTTGTGTTGACCGAGTTGACATTGTTAGTTTTGTTTGATACATAAGCCAAAATATCTTTCTTACTCACTCTTCCATCCTGACCAGTACCTTCAATTTTTTCCAACTCAGCCATTCCTATTCCTTCTTGCTGGGCAATATTGATAACAAGAGGGGAATAAAATCGAATCGAAGAAAAACTGGTATTTTGTTTTTCCATTTCATTGTTTGGTGTAGGTTGAAAAGGGATTTCCTTTTCAATATGCACTTCTTCATACAATGGTTTATCCAAAGGGGGTACAATATTATATTGAGTAATCGTAGCAGCTTCACCTACCCGAATTCTAGCAATTACGGCACCAATTGGAACCACCTCATTCTCTTGGAATAATATTTGTTCTATAACACCTTGCACTGAAGAAGGTATTTC
>JBIIVV010000346.1:0-2833 GCA_044339235.1 Ferruginibacter sp. | reverse complement strand
TTAAAAAAAAATGCCATGTGAAGAAGTTGGTCAATCCGGCATGAAATGTATCTTCTCAAATTTTCAGGTTCAACAATTCCACCCCATACCATGGTTGCAGAAATTAGGGGCATCAAACAACCTTTTTACTTACAGTAAATGAAGTTATAGGCATAAATATGGAGGCTAAATTTATCATAGTAGTATTGGAATCCCGGTTGGTTATTAAACGCCGCCCTAATGTAAATTAGATTAATTAATTTTAAAAACAAATTAATATTTTAAAGTCATTTTTGCTGTATTATGGTTGAATGGACAAAATAATTGTCTTGTATCAGCATAAAGTGGGTAAAAACTAATTTCATTTATTAGCTATTTTCCATCATTGCCTAGACTGAAAAATAACCCAACCATCATTAGGAATGACAATTGGACTAATATAATGAATGTTCCAAAAGTTTAGCTGCTATTTTAAACAACTCATAGGGCCACCAATGCTTTGGAGTAATAAAGCAAAGGAACTTTCACAACTTGGTAGGTTTCAGTTTTCCAATTTACTTGAACGAAAAGCATAAAAAAGAGAACTTAAATACTAAACGTTATCAAGGGGTGTGGATTTTACAATACTTACCTAATATCAAAAGTGCCGGTCATTGACGAATTAACAACAAAAGCAAAAAAACCACTACCCCAGAATGACAATGAACCACCGTGGGCTAAGGCTATCCTGTATTGTGTACTAGAATAAGGAATTACAAACGCTAAGTGACTCCACGCTCCCGGAACTACTATTCCGCCTTGCAAAGGAATAAAGTAAGCTGCCATGGACCCAACAGTAGGCGTCCATAAAGCACCAGTATATATTGGATTATATCCTGCGTTCGTATTAAATGTAATACCTGTTGGCAGCGAAAAAAGATAATCGCCACTACCGGCTGCCGACCCCTCATAGCCTAATTGCAAAGTAATCGTTTTTGTTGCACCGTTATCAACAGCAAAAGTTCGATCGATCGTTCTTATACCGGATGTAGGTGCTGTTGTTGTGGCAGAAACTGTTATAGCACTAGAAGCTAAAATAATGCCATTGCTGCTAATCCTTGCCCAATTAGTGCCATTCCAATAATAATATCCTGCCGAAATATTAACATTATTCCCTGTATTATATACCAATAATGCTGTTGCCGGATTCGCTATGGTAGTAATATCGGTAGTACTTATTAAAGTAACACGAGGTGGTAAGAAGCCTTTGTTGGAAGAATTCACATCTAATTTCGCAGATGGATCTGGCGTAGTGGTGCCAATACCTGTTTGCGCTATTGAAGTAAAAGCAATTAGGTAGAAAATTATGAAAAATAGGGTTGCTTTTATTTTCAAAAAAGGATCATTAAATTTAGTTGCTATTAAAAAATGCTTCATTTCGGCTTGCCGCTTTATTAGTGCATCCATCGCTGCTTGTTGTGAGGAAATGCCACTAAAAATACAACTGTTTTCACTGAAAAAAAAATACCTGGCAGGAACTGGGTAGGGGTATAAAAAAATCACCTGCATTTTAGTGTAAGTGGTTGATTATCTAGCACCCGCCTTTTTTTCGAAAGATGCAACTATAATGCCTTGTTTGAGTATGTGACTATTCGGAAATTAAAGGGATGAACTTCTTGCAAGTTTGCAGGATGTACGATTTTTTTATTTAATACCCTAAGCTTTTTATACGAAATCTGATAATTTCATCTACCTGTAAAATGGTATCCTTTTTCCAACTAGGGCTTACAACAAATAGTACTTCCTTTTTACCTTTTTTACCATTTGGAAAGAAATACACAACCTGTCCAGCGTCCAAACTTACCCCACTATTTGATTTCGGACTCAAATTTGGATTCATCACACCAGGAATGCTTAAATAAATAGACGAAAATGAACCATTGTGAAATGTCATTGGGATATTTTGAGCATAACAGCGATTGCATGATATTATAACGATTACAAAAAGCAATGAGAAAATTATTTTTTTCGACATCGGGTTATAGTTTGAAATTAGAAAGGGAAGAGAAACTATTTTCCAATTCTGTTCAGAAGGTATTCGTTCCTTTTTATCCATTTATCCCCACCCTCAAATTTCACTTCCTTAATAATAGAATAGGTATTTAACTTTAAATGATAGGTATGTCTCAGCATTGCTTTTTTATTGTCATTACCGTCTTCCCCTTCTATTTCAGTCACTAATGCAAATCCACCATTTGCATCTTTCTTAAACTCAACAATTTTTTCTTTGCCAAATAATTTTTCAGTAACATAAGTGGTGTCCTTGGAGTTTGCCTGTGGTTCTTTTGGGTATTCATAACCCATAATGTAACCGCTTTTATTCTCGGTCAAACTTATCATTATATTGGCTAACATCGTGTAAGGTTTCCCTGTTGAATAATCCAAATAGGTCAATTTACCCTCCCAGCTTCCCAATGAACTTGATAAATTTTTGACTTGAAATGTTTGTGCATTTGCGGATATGCATAAAAGAATAAAGACGGTTGAGAATAAAATATTTTTCATCAAGTAAATATAACAAAAGTTGCAACTACCCTAGCTCATTGATTTACAAAGAAAAATCCATTCACCGCGGCGAATGGCTTGTCTAGTGTAGCTCCCCTTTTCCTCGAAAGATGCAACTACAATGCGATGATTGCGGAGGTTGCTTAACCCAATGTCTTTTTTTATACCAGCGGCTTCTTTGAAATAGGTAAAACTTTTACTCAGCATATCCATTATAAACTGAGCACTAATTTTTCCTCGTTCAGGGAATAAAATAAAATTGTCTAGACTAATCAAACCTTGTATTACTGAAATACTATTAATGGTTGTA
>JBIIVV010000345.1:0-2868 GCA_044339235.1 Ferruginibacter sp. | reverse complement strand
GTATAATCTACAATGGCACTCATTTTATCGGCTCCTACTACCACCACTTTTTTGTAGCGACCACTTTCCACTAGTGCGGAACCGGTGGTTAGGCCAAATAAAAACCCCGAACAGGCAGCGCTTAAGTCAAATCCCCAGGCATTTACTGCCCCTATTTTATCACACAAAATATTGGCGGTCGATGGAAAAATCATGTCTGGCGTAACCGTTGCAACAATAAGACAGTCAATTTCCTGGGGTAAAATGCCCCTTTTTTTGCACAATTCCAATACGGCCGGTACGCACATGTCGGAAGTTGCCAGTCCCTCGCCCTTTAAAATCCTCCTTTCTTCCACACCTGTTCTTGATTTGATCCATTCGTCATTGGTATCAATCATGGTCTCTAAAATGGCATTGGTAAGCCTGTATTCTGGTACATATCCGCCTACGGAAGTAATTGCTGCTGTAATTTTTTGCATATTGGATAAAAGGTTTATATTTTAGAGGATAATTCTTTTTCCCTAAGGGGCAAAAATACATTAAAAAGCGGTAGGTTGAATTTTGTGCCTTCGCTCATGAATAATCCTTATTTTCGCATAAGATTTAATCGCATTATGTACGCATATTTACAGGGAAAATTTTCGCTCAAAAACCCGGCTCAGGTTTATATTGATGTAAATGGAGTAGGATATGAGGTAAATATTAGTTTAAATACGTATACGTATATTCAAAATTGCGAGTCGGGTAAACTCTATACTTATCTTCAAGTAAAGGAAGATGGGCATACCTTATATGGCTTTTTTGATAGGGGTGAAAAAGAGATGTTTATTCAGTTGATCAGTGTTTCAGGTATTGGGGCTTCTACTGCAAGGATGATGTTATCCCATTTGAAACCCGATGAAGTGAGCAATGCCATTCAACAGGGCAATGTGAAATTGCTGGAAAGTATTAAAGGAATAGGAAAAAAAACAGCCGAACGGTTGGTACTGGAATTAAGGGATAAGGTCAATAAAATTGATAGTATTGTTCATTCACTAGCATCACCAAGTAGTGGTTTTCAGCAAGATGCGTTAAATGCGCTGATAGCCCTAGGTATTACAAGAGCTCAAGCTGAAACCGCTATAAAAAAAATAACTACGACCGATACCAATATCCTCAATCTAGAAGAATTAATTAAAAAAGCACTTAAAGCCATTTGATAGAACTCTACATTAACTAAATACTGGATGTTTCGTAAAAGAAATTTATTGACCGAATTTATTGGCCTTAGGTTAGTGTGCGTTATACTCTTCTTGTTTTTTTCATTGCTTCTTACAGCAGAAAATAAGGAATTGCATATTACCGCTTTGCTAGGGTTGGTGAACGCAAAAGACACGATACCTTTTCCCTTTCCTCTTTATGAGCGCAAAGGCGATATGTTGAGTGATTCCAAAAAGAGCACCTTCGATTTCAAATCTCCTCCCAATATTACAGATTCTGTAGCCTACGATTTTAGGACAAGATTATATACGGTCTATGAAAAAATTGGTAATAAGTATTACCGAACGCCGACTATTTACACTGCTGCAGAATATTGGCAACTGCGGGGTAGGCAGTCTGAGCGCGAGTATTTTAAGAAACGGGCCAATACCATGAATTTGCTGAACCGCAAATTAACCAAACCAAAGTTGTCCTTATATGATAATTTATTTAATCGCCTTTTTGGTAATGGTAAAATTGATATTAGTCCTCAAGGAAATGTGGATATTACAGCAGGTTACCAAGGGCAAAATGTAATGAATCCTACACTGCCGGAAAGGGCAAGAAAAAATGGCGGTTTTGATTTTGACATGAATGCACAGGTGAATGTAAATGCCAATATTGGAGATAAATTAAAATTCCCTATCAACTACAATACGCTCGCCAACTTTGGTCAGGAAAATCAATTGAAACTCGATTATAGTGGTATAGATGATGAAATTATTAAACGGGTAGAAGCGGGTACGGTGCAGTTTCCCTCTCGCAGTACTTTTATTCCCGGAGCACAACAATTGTTTGGTTTAAAAACACAATTGCAATTTGGAAAATTAAATGTAACGGCAGTATTGGCGAACCAAAAATCGCAAAGGCAATCAGTCAATTTACAGGGTGGTGCCGCCGCTCAGGTAATCGATATTAAGGCGGATGAATATGATGAGAATCGCCACTTTTTATTGGGTCAATATTTTAGAGACAATTATAATAAAGTGTTGGCTAAATTACCCGCCGTTACTACGCCGGTTCAGATTTTACGGTTGGATGTGTGGGTTACCAATCGCAATGGAAGTACTACCAACACAAGAGATATAGTAGGTTTGATGGATCTGGGAGAAAAAAATCCCTACCTGACTTCACTCATTAGTTCCGGAAATTTACCTGACAATAAAACTAACAATCTTTATTCGCAAATCATTTCCAATCCCGGAAATAGAAATCCTGCTTTGGTAGTAAGTAATTTGCAAATGCTTGGACTTTCTCCGGTACAGGATTTTGAAAAAACCTTTGCAAGAAAACTAGACTCTACCCAATATATATTCAACAAGCAGGCGGGGTATATTTCATTGAGCCAGCCTTTGCAGCCCGATGAAGTATTGGGCGTGGCTTATCAGTATTCTTACAATGGAAGAATATATTCTGTGGGTGAGTTTTCGCAGGATCTGCCTCCGGATAGTTTATCAGCTACACAAAAAGTATTGTTCCTGAAATTATTAAAAGCCACCTCTCAACGGACCGCACTTCCCATATGGAAACTGATGATGAAAAATGTGTACTCGGTGGGATATGGTACTTTAACATCGACCGATTTTAAGCTCAATGTTTTGTATCAAGAGCCGGGACTTGGCTGGAAACGCTATGTTCCTTTTGGAAATA
>JBIIVV010000114.1:0-10221 GCA_044339235.1 Ferruginibacter sp. | reverse complement strand
ATCATAAATAAATAACCTATGCCGAATACAGCCTTTTATGCAGAAACTGTTTCACTACAGCAAAGCAATTTAATAGAAGCCAGTGCGGGCACTGGAAAAACCTATTCTATTGCCCTACTTTCACTGCGGCTAATACTGGAAAAAAATATACCTATCCAGGAGATATTAATGGTAACATTTACAAAAGCAGCAGTAGCAGAGTTGGAAACACGCGTTAGGGAATTTATCCGAATGGCACATGCAGCTAGTGAAGGAAAAGCAATCAGCGATCCTACGATTGCCGACATTGTTAGCAATTCAATTAAAGCGATAGGCGCAAAAGAAACAGAGCGACTTCTTCACCAGGCCATCCTATTCCTAGATGAAACAGGCATTCTTACCATCCACAGTTTTTGTCAACGAACCCTTTCTGAATATGCTTTTGAAACAAACCAAATTTTTGGTGCTGAAGCAATGAGCCCAGGTGACTTGGATGACTTATCCAATGATGAAGTCAATGTTTTTTGGAGAAAATATATTGTAGTTTTGGAAACACAATTACTGGATTATGTAATGCCAGCATTTCTTTCACGTGATTTATTATTTACATTTATCAAGGAAGCGATGTCGGGTAAAAAACTGATTGCCCTTTCGCCCTATCAGCCTGATCTACTATCTACCCAACAACAAAATCAGCTGATTGACCGGTTAAATGAACAAAAGAAAATTATCAATACAGCAAAAGAGGTAGCCCTTGCCTACATCAACAATAATAAAGATCAACTATATAAAGAGACTGAAAGTAATAAGCGTGCAAAACAAAATTTGTTACCCCTCTTTGAGTATCCTGAACTATTACTCAATGCTATCTGGGAAAATCTATCAAAAGAATATGTAAAGAAAGTTTTTGCTGATTTGCTACCGATACTAGCGGCAGCCGAAACTGCTGAAAACCTTATCAATAAAATATGCTACGAGTTCACGAATCAACTTTACCAAATGGCAATCGATGTTATTTGTGCCCAGGTAGAGCGTAGAAAACTGAGTTATAGCATGCTCGCTTTTGACGACATGATCCGTAAGCTCCATCAATCAGTAGTAATCAATAAAAACCAAACCCTTACCAATGCCTTAAGGCTCAAATACAAGGCGGTTTTTATTGATGAATTTCAGGATACCGACAAATTACAATATGAAATATTCAATGCACTGTTTGGGATAGATAGCATTCTTTTTTATATCGGCGACCCAAAGCAATCAATCTATGCTTGGCGACAGGCTGATATCAATACCTATTTTAAAGCCGGTAATGCCGTAACAAACAAATATGGCATGAATACCAATTACAGATCCTGCAATGGCATCATCCAAGCCCAAAATGACTTTTTTAAGCCTACAGTTGATTTTGATACTTTTTACTTTGGAGCTGCTCCCGATGCAATTCACTATTATGATGTTGCAGCACCTACAAAAAACGAAAAAGGGAACCTATTGTTTAAAGGCAATCAAGTAAATCCAATTACCATTTACAATAACCAAAATAATGATGAAATTATTGAATCGGTTATGGCTACTGTAATCCAATTATTGAGTGATCCTGCTTATACAATTGTGGAAAATAATATTACAAAACCAATCAGACCATCTGACATTGGTATTCTTGTGCGAACCAACAATAAGGGAAAGGAAATCAAAGATAAACTGTCGCTTTATAAAATACCTGCAGTCACCATTGATGATACCAAACTATCTGAAACCAAAGAATCAGCAGAACTGCTCTATGTTTTGCAGGCCGTAGTGGAAATCAATGCATCCAATATCAACAAGGCGCTTTTATCAAGTTTGACTGGCTTTACAATTGAAAATATTACCCAGCTAAATGAAGAACTGGTATTACAACAATTTAAAACTTACCAGCAATCCTGGACCAAAGAGGGTGTGTATGTAATGCTCATGAAATTTATAACCGACTATAGGGTAAAGACCCATTTATTGGAAAGCAACATAGCCGGTGGAGAACGAATTCTTTCCAATACCCTTCAGTTGGTAGAACTATTACACAAAATACAAACCAATAAACAATACTCCCCCACCGAGCTGATCAACTGGTTGCAAAAAGTGAGAGAAGGCCATACAGCTGAAGGGGACGAGTTTGAACAGCGCATTGAAAGTGATGAAGACGCTGTCAAAATTGTAACCATCCATAAAAGCAAGGGGCTTGAATACAATATTGTAATTGCCCCCTATCTAGATATTAAAACAGATATTAAAGATTTTACCAGTTACAGGGATCCAATAACGGGCGACTATCTTTTTGCCAATAACGAAATTTTAACGCCCGATCAAATGGATATTATCCTTACTCAACAAGAGCAGGAAAATAGGCGGCTAATCTATGTGGCTATTACAAGGGCCAAATACAAATGCTACCTTTGCAATAGCCTTGCAGGCTACTACAAAAAATCCTCTTTCAAGCCCTTCGTCGAAGCCATTAGCAAATCCGCTTCAAAAGAAATTGCTTTTGAAGAAGCCCCAGCGATACCTTTTCAGTTCAAGTATAATGCAGGCATTCCTTATTACCCGATCGTATATAAAAAAGCTACCCATTTTTCGTTGGAGCAACTTCATTGGCACAAGATGAGCTATACTTTTTTAAATCCCGAACACACAACGCAACAAAAACCAACAGCCGGAAATCCGAAAGATACTTATAGCGAATTTATATTTACCACTTTAAAAAAAGGTGCCTACACGGGAAATTTATTACATTACATTTTTGAGTTCATTCATTTTTCAGAGAGTACACATTGGCCAAAACTGGTCAACAATGCGTTGAAACGACTGTCTCCCGGTAACCAGGATGCATATGCGACCCATTTACTAGCGTTATTGCAGCAGGTTACCCAAACCGACTTGCATTGCAATGGGCAGTCATTTTCATTGTCGCAGATCAATCATGAACACCGTATCAATGAGTTTGAATTTGACTTTATGGTTCAACCTTTTCAGGTACCACAGATCAACCAACTTTCCACCATTAAAGTTCCCATTCATATAAAACCATTTCAACAATCTTCAGGGCAATTAGAAGGAATCATGAATGGAAAAATGGATCTTTTTTTTGAACATGGAGGCAAATACTATATCCTCGACTGGAAATCAAATTACCTGGGTGATAGCCTTGCAGATTATTCCATTGATAAAATTTGGGATGCTATGGCTGAAAATAATTATCATTTACAATACCATATTTATACAGTGGCAGTCTGCAAATACCTTTCGCTCCATGTGCCAGATTTTTGTTACGAAACACATTTTGGAGGTGTTATCTATTTATTTGTAAGGGGTATTAGAAAAGGTGAAACAACAGGCATCTTTTTTCATCAACCCGAAAAGAATACGATTGATCAACTTACGCAATATTTATCCTATTCAGCAGTTGCGGATCCACTTGAAAAACAACTATAACTTATTTAAAAATCAAGATAAAAAACAATTGAGATCAGTTTGCACCCCCTTAATTTGTTACCCAAATGACGTATTTTTGAAAAAGAAAACATTGCCATTAAAAATAAATTCGAAATGACAGAAAACAGTTTACTTACCGAAGGAGATGTCAATTTTGCCCCATCCAGGAAAAACTGGTACTCCATTATCGATGCTGCTACCACCCAATTGCTGGATGAAGATGCTGAGCTTTTTTTACACCAGTCGCTCTCCACTCCCTGCCTAGATGTGTTGGTATCTTGTGAAGGGATTTATTTAACGGATCTAAGCGGCAGAAAATACATGGATTTTCATGGCAACAATGTTCACCAAATAGGTTACCGCAACCAATATGTAATGGATAAGGTAAAAGAGCAGATGGACATTCTTCCATTTTCACCACGTAGGTATACCAATACAGCCGCGATAGAATTTGCAGAAAAATTAACAGGGCTGTTGCCAGCCGATTTAAAAAGGGTATTATTTGCACCTGGTGGTACCAGCGCAGTAGGGATTGCACTTAAATTATCTAGGGTTGTTACGGGCAAATATAAAGTGGTTTCGTTGTTTGATTCTTTTCATGGAGCATCCATCGATGCCATTGCAGTAGGTGGAGAGGAACAGTTTAAAAAATACATGGGGCCCTTCAATCCCGAAACGACCAATATACCGCAGCCAGTAACCTATCGAAATACTTATGCCAAAGAAGATGATGTACAATATGCCGATATCCTGGAAGATATTATTGTTCAGGATGGTGAAATAGGCGCTTTTATTGCTGAAACCATTCGCAATACCGATGTACAAATTCCTTCAGCAGCTTATTGGAAAAGAGTGCGGGAAATTTGCACCAAACATAATGTATTGCTGATACTAGATGAAATCCCCATTGCATTTGGCAGAACCGGTAAAATGTTTGCTTTTGAACATTATGGTATTGAACCAGATATAATTTGTTTGGGCAAAGGCCTGGGAGCAGGAATCATTCCTTTTGCAGCCATCGTATGTAGGGAGGAATATAATATTGCAGGCGATATTTCACTGGGACATTATACTCATGAAAAAAACCCTTTGGGATGTGTTGCCGGATTGGCCATGATTGAATTTTTAGAAAATGAAAAAATAATTGAAAAGGTGCAGGCAGATGAGTTATTTGTACGAAATGAACTGCAACGCCTAAAAGATAGGTTCCCCATTATCGGAGATATTCGGGGCATTGGTCTGCTTTGGGGTATTGAATTGGTAACTGACCGAGTAAGCAAAACTAAAGCCATCCAAGCAGCCGAAAAGGTGATGTATGCATGTTTGGAAGCAGGGCTGAGTTTTAAGGTGTCGCAAGGGAATGTATTGCAACTATCGCCCCCATTGATTATCACCCGAGAAGAATTATCAACTGCCATTTCGATCGTTGAAAACGCAATTGAAAAGGTAGTAGCTGAGATGAACTAGCGGGGAAATTAGTCGACGATAATTTTTTGGAAGCAACCAGGTAATCATCAATTTAAATTTTATAATATGCCAACTGCAGTTACAACTGAAATCATTGAGCTTTTTAAAAACAAAGGAGAATCCATGTATGGTGGTGAATCTGTAACGCAATTGGAACATGCCTTACAATGCGCTACCCTAGCCAAGCAGAATCATTCAACCCATGAATTGATTACTGCATCCTTATTACATGATATCGGACATTTATTGCATGATTTACCAACTGACGCTAGTGATAAAGGAATAGATGATTTACACGAGAATCTAGCAGCCATCTATTTGCAAAAATATTTTAAACCAGCGGTAGTTGAAGCAGTTAAATTACATGTTGCTGCAAAAAGATATTTGTGTGCGGTAGAGCAAGGCTATTTTGAATCATTATCCAATCCTTCAAAAATAAGTTTACAATTTCAAGGTGGTACAATGAATCCAGATGAAGTAGCAAATTTTGAATCAAATGAATTTTACAAGGAAGCGATTTCTTTGAGGAGATGGGATGATCAAGCAAAAGTGGCAAACTTAGTAAGCCCTTCTGTTGAATCTTTTATTTCCTCAATTGAATCCTCTTTAAAATAATTACCTACCGCTGAATTCAAGTTAAATCAAAATTTTTCTACCCCTAAAATAAAACACCCTATCGCAAAGGCCAATATACCTATCTGCTTAAATCAATGTGTCTTTCAAATTATTCAATACATTTGTCATAAATAAATTTTGTAAAAACTCAATCCTTTTTATGTTAAAAAACTTGCTAACCATTGTCTGTCTTTTACTTTTTTTATTTTTACCAAATTTGGTGAAAAGCCAGGAGCTAACTGGTAGGCTAGTTTCTCCGGATCATAAATTGGAGATCACATTTCAAACCGGACAATTAGATAAAAAGGGCGCTGCCAACCAACTTTATTATACGGTTTCTTTCAATGGAAAACTATTGTTCAAGCCTTCTCTGCTAAGTCTTGATATTAAAGGTGCCCAGCCGCTGGGTGCCGATGTGCGCATTACCAATAGCAAAATAGCTGCTGGTAATGAAGCCTACCAATTGGTGTTGGGCAAGGCCGGAAAAGTGAGTGAGCAATATAATACGCTACAGTTAGAACTTCAAGAGAATAGTTCACCTGGTAGGAAATTGATGATAGAAGCAAGAGCCTATAATGATGCAGTTGCCTTCAGGTATATAGCCCCTCAACAAGAAGCCCTAGAGTCAGGGTATGAATTAATCAATGAAAATACAGAATTTCATTTCAGTAAGGATGCCACTACCTATGCCCAGGTATTGCCGCATTATAAATCCATGTACGAAAGTGAATACCTAAAATTAGCGGTAAGTGCTTTCTCTAATCAGGGTGGGGTTAAAAGCTCCGTATTAATTGGATTGCCCATGTTGGCAGAAGTGCCCGGAGCAGGATGGGTTGCCATTGCCGAATCGGAGCTGGAGGGTTATAGTTCCATGTACCTTACCAATCCCTCCGGCGGTTGGTCGGGCCACACGATGTTGTCTAGACTTTCGCCCAGGCTTGACAGTTCGGGAATCGCAGTAAAAGGAAAGGGAAGCATCCGCTCTTCTTGGCGCATTATTATGGTGGGAGATGAACCAGGCAGAATTATTGAATCCAATGCCATCATGAATTTAAGCAGTCCTTCTGCCATTGCTAATACCGACTGGATTAAAGGCGGCAAATCTTCCTGGGATTGGTGGAGCGGCAGCCTTGGCGCAGATGGCAAGCCTGCTTTTACAACTGCCAATATGAAATATTATGTTGACTTTGCAGCCAAATCGGGTCTTGAATATATGACGGTGGATGCAGGCTGGAGCGCAATAAGAGATATCACCAAAATGAACGGGAAAGTAGATATTCCAGAACTGGTTAAATATGCTGCTACTAAGAATGTAAAAGTATGGATATGGTTATATGCTCCCACAGTGGCTAAGCAAATGGACGAGGCTTTTGCATTATATGAAAAATGGGGTGTAGCAGGTTTGAAAATTGATTTTATAGAAAGGGATGACCAGGAAGGAATTGAATTTTATTACAAAACCGTAAAAAAAGCAGCTGAGCATCATTTACTGCTAGACCTACATGGAAGTACCAAACCTTTTGGCCTAGAAAGAACTTACCCCAACGTATTGAGCTACGAAGCTGTATTGGGCATGGAGCAATCCAAAGGCGGTACAAGGGATAACCCTGACAATCATGTTATGCTTGCATTTACCCGAATGCTGGTGGGCCCGATGGATTATACACCAGGTGGATTTAATAATGTGACAAAGGAACAGTTTTATGCTAGAAGTGATTCTCCTATGGTAATGGGAACAAGAGCACATCACCTTGCATTATACGTAGTTTACCAAGCTCAGTTTGGAATGGTTTCAGATCATCCCGCTGCATATGAAGGACAGGCTGATTATGAATTTATTAAAAAAGTACCCGCTTCCTGGGATGAAATAAAAGTACTCAATGGAGTACCAGGCGAATACATAAGCATTGCCCGCCGAAAAGGTGATGACTGGTACATTGGTACTATTACTAACTGGAATGAGAGAAACCTAAGCTTACCGCTAAATTTTTTGGGGGCTGGAAATTATACAGCAGAAATTTATAGCGATGCCGCGGATGCAAAAATTAATCCTAAACATACCTCCATCACCAAGCAACAGGTGAACAATAAAACCCTCCTAAAAGTCAAGCTGGTAGCTGGCGGGGGTTATGCAGTACGTATAACGAAAACTAAATAAGTATCGTCAACCAGTAGAACGCTAAAAATATCAGCTGATATTTTTAGCGTTCTTATTTTATAGCTTCAGCAAATTAGATATTCTGCAATAATTGAAAGTCACCTTGTTAGTGCTATTATATAACAAAATGATTATTTTATAATATGAAATACATATTTTTGTACGCGAGATATTTACCCTTAAAGCACTTTGTGTTTACAACTAAAAAATCAGGCAAGTCATTTTGGTGATTTTGATAACCAATTGAATAATTAAGTGCTGCATCCACCAGGTCATGATAAAAAAAGATTGGCAAAAAATATTTATTCCAGCACTTACCATTATCATCTTAAGCTTCATCGCCCATGGTTTATTCATCATATCAATTGAAAGACCCGTTATTTATTACGAGTATCTAGCAATACCATTACTTTTCACTTTTTTTCCAAATCAAAGAATTAGATTCCTTCTACTTACACTTATTTTATTGGCAGATAGCATTATTAGTTTATCAAGATTTTATTTTTTTGATACATTTAATTATCTATCTAAAATACCCTCTTTATTTAAGTCTCATTTTAGCTTTTCATTTTGGGTAATTTTAATAATAGGAATTATCATATCAAGCTTGCTAGTATTTTTTACCACCAGGTCATTCCATCATATAAAATCAGATCTTCCATTTAAAAAATTTTATTTAAAATTTTTAGTAATCAGCTTTTTAGCTGTGTATTGCATTGATATTGCGCGAGGTGATTCTTATTTATACTATAGAACCTTAGAAAAGAATCATACTAACTTTTCACAATCCTTTTTAATTCAGTACTACAAGGATGCCAAGTTATTTTCTAAAAAATATTCTCCTGTTTCAGCAATAAATGATTACCCAAACAATTCAATCACCTATAAGTATTTAAAAAACGACAGCTCCGATCATCAAATGTTAATTCTTTTAGAATCCTGGGGATACATAAATGAAAGTTTAATTAGAACAGAACAAATAAACAAATTATTAAATTTAAAAATTAAAGGATATGAAGTAGCATTCGATTCTTCTACTTTCAGCGGGGGAACATCACAAGCAGAAGCTAGAGAATTATTAAATAAAACAGGAGAGGCCTATTACTCAATTATTCAAAATCATCAATTGAATGTAAAAAGTATGATTGAAATAAAAAGTGATGCTGGTTATTATACAACAGCATTGCAATCCTTCAGCGGTTCCCATTCCAGCGGGTATTGGTTTAGGAAAACCTTGGGATTTAATACTATAAAAGAGCTCCGTTTTTTCGCAGACACCCTTCATAGACCTATTAATTTCAATAATCACTACGATGCAATTAATGATGAAGATGTTTTTGAATATGGTATGACACAAGCGATGTCGCACAAAAAAAGCTTTACCTATATTTTAACAATTAATACCCACCTGCCTTTTAAAGGTTCAGTCAATAAAAATATAATAAGTGCAAATGAATTAAAATCACTCCCTAGCGAGGAGTCTTTGGATCAATATGTAAGGTTAAAAGAACAATTCAATAAAATCGCCATTCTACTTGAAAAATACCCCATTAATAAATTAGTAATTATCGGCGATCATCCACCTCCTTTTTTAAAACAAACTGAAAGGGGTTTTTATTCTACTAAATTAGTGCCTGCAGTGATTATTTCTAAAAGTAACAAATAAAATATAGGAATATTTAAAGAATGATATTAGGAAAATAAAAGGGAATTTACTCCCCCGCCGCAGAAATTTTAATATGATATTGAGTTAGTATTGCTTTATTAATGACCAACAAATAACTGTTCGGTTCTTCTAAATTTTAGCCGCTCCGAATGGGATAAAAGCATTTTTATCCCATTTGAATTTCGCTTAGACATAAATAATTTCTGCTTCAATTTCAGGAAAATATTTTTTTTTGACACCGTTTTTAGAGATATCCAAGTGCAAAAGCCGTCCATCGCTGGCCGGCTTTTGCATTATTTTGTAATCCATTTGTTATTCTTTTAAATAACATCGTGACCTGGATTGTACAATTTTCGACCCTTTTATACCTGATTTAACAAGACTCGCCAATCTATTGAAGGCATAATCATCGGATGAGTAATTTTTATTTTATTGATTATTAAGTGCTTAAGACATCAAAATTAAATATGATAAAAATTGATAAAAATTAGCTGGAATTTATCCTTTCCTTAAAAACAGGAGTTAAACAATAAGGCATAAATGCATTTGCCATATTTGAAGAATTCTCTAAAATTCTTTGTGTTACTCATAATTTTGAGTAAATTTACTCATTACATTGAGTAAATTGAAAAACATGTTTTAACGACCTCATTTACAAATACTTATAAAAAGAATGCAAGAACCAAGAAGGTTCCTGCAGGTGATTATGGGACCCCGTCAAGTGGGTAAAACGACCTTAGTGAGCCAACTGCCTGCCCAGGCAAAAATCGACTATCTTTTTGTTTCTGCGGACTCTGTAGCTTCCGGCAATGCGACTTGGTTGGAACAGCAATGGGAGGCTTCCCGCATCAAACTGGCACAACATGAA
>JBIIVV010000372.1:0-2912 GCA_044339235.1 Ferruginibacter sp. | reverse complement strand
TCGCATTTTGTGTCCTAGTCGGCGAGGTAGAGGTACGAGCCAGTGTTGGCCCAGCGACCGTTTGCGAAGGTGATGATGAGGTCTGCGTGGACGCGGTTCGTACCGCGCTCGAGCCGACCCTCGAGGAGGCTTCCTTCGTAGGTCTCGAAGAAGGCGAGGCGACCCACGTACTTGTTGGGGTCGTAGGAGATGTGATCGTACTTCGAAATGATGCTGGTGCTGAGTGCCTCGAGGTCGAGGTTGGTGTTGCTTTCCATTGTGTTGCCTTTCTGTCCGGTTTGCCTTACATGATGAGTCTACCACTTATTCATAGATACTCAACTCCATACAACTATTAGTTCGTAAGAAGTTCGGGCGGCGTTCGGACGAACATCGGGCGGCGTTCGTCGACCCCGACCCGACCCGACCCGACCCGACCGTGAAACCTAAAGGTTTCACTGTTACGAATCCAGAAATCAAAATTCGCAAATGAGTCCAATCCCGGAACATAGAGTGCTAACCTTGGCCTACCGCAAAGACGCGGATCATAGGAAGGCAAACCATGAAGGTAATCGGAGACAGCGCGACCTGCGCTGACTGTGGGCTACAACCCACCGGACGTTGGCAACTAGCCGACGCCTATCTCATCTGGGCGTGTGGAGTCGAACACGCCGACAACATCAAGCAGGGAATTTGGACAGGAGGCATCAAGTGAAGTTCTCGTTTATCCCGGGCGCTCGTAAGACGGATCCGGAAACATCGCACGAGGCGGCCGACTCGGTCTACCGCCCATCCCAGACTGCTATTGCGGTCTTCTTCGCGCTCTACGGTGAGCAACTGACCGATGAGCAACTCTTCCACAAGTTCGAGGGCCACGCCCACGAGGAACTGCACCCCTTCGCTTCACCGCAGTCGGTGCGATCGCGTCGGGCAGAACTTGCTGACGCTGGTGTCATCGAGTGGTCGGGCGAATACGGCTTGACACGGTTCGGTCGTAAATGCCGGGTCTGGAAGGTCGTCGACGGTTTCGAGCCCGACCGCATTTTCGCAACCGCTGGAATCAAGGTGTCATCGTGAACCTCGAACCAGTAGAGACACCGAGTCAGTGGGTTGACCGATTCATGAGGGACATCCCTGTAGCTGCTATCTCGGACGCGATGGAGACCGCAATCGTGGAGTACCGCAAGTCGGCATTCATCAGCGAGGCGATTGTCAAAGCAATCAACGGAACTCCAGTCCCACCGGATGTTGCTCTACGCGAGTCTTCGTTCCTTTTCGCGCTGGTAACGAGCGGCGGCACAATCCTCGACGTAATTGCGATGGTGGATGTCGGGCTACTTTCCCGGGATTGCTTTTCGACCTTCGCTTCGCTCAAGAAGATATGGGAGGAGAAAGATGGGGCTTAGATGTGTCCTCTACCTGCTCGCCGGTTCGTTCGTGGTCTTCATCCACGATGTATTCAATACTGGCCCCGGGATTATGTTCATCGCTTTTGCGTTCTGGTGGCGAGCGCTGGTCTGGTACGCACGGCTTCGTCGAGAGGAGAGTGAGGCAGGTGAGCGATAGCCCCATCCGCGATCGTGTGCGCTCTCGTAAACGTGAGCAGTTCGTGCGCCGTGCCAATTGGATAATGCTCGGCATCAACTTTTCGCTCTGCGTGGCTGCCTTGGTGGTGTTCCGTTGACACGTCATTTGATGTCGGCGGTATCGCGTAGCGTGATACTCTGGGAATGCGGTCGACGCCTTCCCGACCGTCTGGAGTGGGCCGGCATTGTCCTCCCGGCTCACTCCTCCTAAAAGAAAGAGAAGGCAATGATTGACCATCGCAGGTTTCTAGTCCGATTTACGGACGAGCAGGAATGGAAGCGGATCCGTGAAACCGGAGTGTCCGCGACCACCGTTTCGAAGGCGGCCACGCCGTCTGGGTATTCGGAAATCATTAACGAGCGCAACAACCCGACCCCTTTCGAGGACAACGCCTACATGGCGTTCGGTCGGGACAACGAAGCATGGATTGTTGCATCGCTAAAAGACGAGTGGGGTATCTTCCCCAACGACTGGCTTATAGCTGCTGAGGGGTTTGAGAACCGCTGGCAGTTCGCGACCCCGGACGGTTTGTCGCTTGACCACGACACAATCGCCGAGGTGAAAACGACCGGGAAAGATTGGGGAACGGAGAAGTCCATCCCAATCAACTACCGCCGCCAAGTGCAGTGGCAACTTTATGTCACCGGTGCTTCGCGGTGCGTTTTCGCATGGATACTTCGCGTCGAGCAGGACGGGCAATTCGTCCCGGGCTGGTTCGAACCGAAGGTGGTCATCTTCGATCGTGACGAGAAGATGATTGCTGAACTGCTTGAGGTTGCGGAGCGACTTCAGCAGGAGTTGGTGTTCTATTCACAAACAGACAAGGAAGGCATCTGAAATGGACATTCGTGGACAATTCACATCGGAGCAGGTAACGCATCTGCTGAACCCAATCAAACCGACACGCGTCCTGCGTGACGGCAAGGGACACTCACACGTTTCCCAGCAGGACATCACGGCCCACCTGATTCGAATGTTCGGGTTCGGGAACTTCGACATCAACGTGGCAGCCATTGAATGCCTGTTCGAAACCTCGGAGGTGAAAACAAACCGTGCCGGCAAGGAGTACGTGGCATGGGATGTCGCGTACCGGGCGCTGGTGCGTTTGACGGTTCGAAACTCGGCTGGGCAGATGGTTGCCCACTACGAGAACGGATCCGTGGGGTCGGCACAGAGCCAGCCCTCCCGAGCGGACGCACATGACCTCGCTTACAAGTCTGCGATTTCGCTTTCCATCAAAAGGGCCGCGATCGCGCTGGGCGACCAGTTCGGTTTGTCGCTCTACAACAAGGGACAAACGGACGCGCTCGTAATTCGAACTCTGGTCGGTACGGAAGCCGTCGACG
>JBIIVV010000113.1:0-10280 GCA_044339235.1 Ferruginibacter sp. | reverse complement strand
AGCATGAAGTGTGGATCAAGTTAGAAAAAACGAATCCTGGATCAAGTATTAAAGATCGTATTGCATTGTCGATGATCGAAGATGCAGAACAGAAAGGATTGCTGAATAAAGATAGTGTTATCATTGAGCCTACTTCTGGTAATACAGGAATTGGACTGGCATTAGTAGCTGCTGTAAAAGGCTATAAAATTATATTGGTAATGCCCGAAAGCATGAGTATTGAGCGTAGGCGTTTGATGTCATTGTACGGAGCCGAATTTGTGTTGACTCCAAGAGAAAAAGGGATGAAGGGCGCTATCGAAAAGGCTGGAGAATTGGTTGCAGAAACACCCAATGGATGGATGCCTCAGCAATTTGATAATCCCGCCAATACTGAAATTCACCGAAAAACTTCTGCTCTGGAGATACTCAATGATTTTCCAGAAGGATTAGATTATTTAATAACAGGAGTTGGTACCGGAGGGCATATTACTGGGGTAGCAGAAGTGTTGAAACAACATTTCCCTAACCTAAAAGTATTTGCGGTTGAGCCTGAATTATCTCCTGTATTAAGTGGCGGCGCACCCGGACCACATCCAATCCAAGGTATTGGAGCGGGCTTTGTTCCTTCAATTTTGAATAAGGAAATATTGGATGGGGTTATTAAAGTGAGTAAGGAAGAGGCTTTTGTGTATGCACAAAGACTGGCGAAGGAGGAAGGTATTTTAGCTGGTATCTCAACTGGAGCATCCCTTGCAGCAGTAGCCAAAAAGTTGGCAGAACTTCCTGAAGGAGCAAGGGTATTGACTTATAATTATGATACGGGCGAAAGATATTTATCAATTGAAGGATTGTTTTAATAGTGAATGGTCAATGGTGAATTGTCAATGGGCAATTAGGGTTGCTTAATCATCTTTCTAAACTTATAGAATTAGTTACTATTTTATGAAAATTAGTCAAGCTACAAAAGGAAAAGTAATACTTGCAGGTGCTGGTTGCGGTGATCCTGAATTGATCACGGTGAAGGCTGCACGTTATTTACAACAGGCGGACATCGTATTAACTGATCGATTGGTAAGCAAAGAGATATTGACTACTTATGTATCCTCTGCTGCAGAAATAATATATGTAGGCAAGCAATGTAGGCGAGGCTTTAGTACTCCTCAAAAAAGCATCAATGAGCTGATCGTGCAGTTTGCATTGGAAGGTAAATTGGTAGTTCGGTTAAAGGGTGGAGATGCATCTATATTTTCTAATATTTTGGATGAGTTGGAAGCAATTGTTGCGCATCAAATCCCCTACGAGATTATACCAGGCGTTTCAGCCGCCATGGGCGCTGCCGCTTGTGCAGGTATTCCGCTAACGGCTCGTGGTTATTCCACTGCTGTGCGATTGCTCACATTGTATAAATCAGATGTGGTAACGGATGACTATTGGAAAGAATTGGCCAAAACGGAGGACACCCTAGTGTTTTACATGTCGTCCGAAACATTGGATACGGTGGTCGATAACCTGGTAAAAAATAATATCAGTGCCGATAAACGCTTAGCGTTGGTAGAACAAGCCACCACGCCTTTTCAACAGGTGCATACGGCCAATTTGTATCAGTATCACCAGTCTGTAAAAGGAAAAATATATGCTTCACCTACATTGGTGATCATCGGTAAAGTGGTTGCCTTGCATGAAAAATATGCTTGGTTGCAGAATGCCCTTTCATCGGAGGAGTATTTTAAACCAGTCGAAGATTTTCAGTTTGAGGCACTGATGGATCAATCGTTGGCTAAAGGAAAATAGCATACAAAAAGGTCAATCAAGTGATTGCTTTTAAATATAAAACTTTTTAAAAATTCAAGATGTTAGGAGAAGCGAATCATAAAATATTTACTGATCTAATCAACAACGCTAGTAAAGAAGAGTTGATTTGGATGAACGAGTATTTAAATCAGGTATTGCCTAAGCAATCCATATCTGTGGCAGTAGGTAATTCAGCTGTTAATAAAATCACTATAGTATACGGTACAGAGACTGGTAATTCAAAAAGGTTGGCAACTGATTTTGCATCAAAAGCAAAACAAAAAAGTATCCACGCCAAAGTAATTGGCATGGATCAATATCGCCTTACGGATCTTACCAAAGAGGAATATTTATTGGCTGTAATCAGCACGCATGGAGAAGGAGAGCCGCCCATCGCAGCAAAAAAATTTTATGACCATATTCACCAGAATGGATTTAAATTGAATTCACTCAGGTATAGTGTATTGGCACTTGGCGACACCTCTTATCCGCTGTATTGCAAAACAGGGGAGGAGGTAGATGAGCAGTTAAATAAGCTAGGAGGTATTCGAATTGCACCCTTGCAAAAATGTGATGTAGAATATGAAGATGATGCCAATGGCTGGTTCAATGGGGTACTTGAAATATTATCCATTCCAAAAACGGGTTCATCTCAAAAGGAATCCTCCGTAAATCAGGCTCCAGTGGTTGCTAAAAAAGCGGGTAAACAAACTTATAATGGTAGGGTGCTTACTAAAATAAATTTAAATGATCACGGTTCTAGTAAGGAGACCTGGCATATTGAAATAGCTGCAGAAGGCATCGAGTACCTGTGTGGTGACTCAATTGG
Organism: Ferruginibacter sp.; assembly: GCA_044339235.1. GTDB lineage: Bacteria > Bacteroidota > Bacteroidia > Chitinophagales > Chitinophagaceae > Ferruginibacter. Next base: position 7,678 of record JBIIVV010000113.1, on the reverse strand, counting down.
AATTGTTCCGGAAAACCAATCCGCCATCGTTGCGGAAATAATTGCGGTTGCAGAAGTTGATTCTTCCAAAATTGTCAGTTTTAAGAATGAGGAGTTTAGTTTTTACGACTTATTGAAACATAAAATTAATATCATTCATTTAACAGAGCGCTTGGTCAAGCAATATGCTGAAATAACGAAGCAAGAAATTCCAGCCAGCAAGATGAATTTGCTCGACCTTTTGAAAAAATATCCGGTAAAGGATGCTGCACAATTTGAAGAGATTGTATTAAAGATGAATGCTATTTCTCCTAGATTGTATACCATCGCTTCTTCACCTGCTGCTCATGAGGGAGAAGTGCATGTGGTAGTGGTAAAGGATACCTATATAGTTAATGATAAAACGGAGTTTGGATTATGCTCCAATTATCTCAGCGAGCTTGAAGAAGAAGGCCAGCAAAAGTTTTTTGTACAGCCCAATAAAAGATTCAGGTTGCCTGCTCCCGAAAAAGATATCATTATGGTTGGTCCAGGAACTGGCATTGCTGCTTTTCGTTCATTTTTGGCTGAAAGAGATGCAACAGGTGCTACTGGTAGAAACTGGTTATTCTTTGGAGGACAACGATTTGCCACCGACTTTTTATACCAGACCGAAATTCAGAATTGGTATGAAACGGGTGTGTTGACAAAAGTAAACCTGGCTTTTTCACGCGATCAAAAGGAAAAATTATATGTACAACATAAGATGCTGCAAAATGCTGCAGAACTCTATGAATGGCTAATAGGTGGAGGGTATTTTTTCGTGTGTGGTACAAAAGATCCAATGAGTTTGGATGTAGAAAATGCTTTACTACAAATTATTGAACAACAAGGAAACAAAACACCGGAGGAAGCTAAAAAATTCCTAGAGTTGTTGGAAGAAGAGGGAAGGTATGAGAAGGATGTGTATTAGAATGTCTACTATCTTGGTTTGAAAAATTATTAATCAATAAAACAATCCCTGTATCGGGATCGCTTATGTCAGAAAAAATTAAAAAATCAGCGATTGAAAATATTAAGGAAGCAAGTGATGCATTGAGGGGAACTATTCGGCAAAGTTTGTCGGATGAAATTACGGGTGCTATTCGCGAAGATGACCAGGCCGTAATCAAATTTCATGGCATGTATCAGCAAGACGACCGTGATCGAAGAGAAGAGCGCGCTACTAAAAAGTTGGATCGCTTGTATACATTCATGATTCGTTTGCGCTTACCCGGTGGTTTCATTACCGGTCAACAGTGGATTGCTGCGCACCATATCGCTGGCAAAAATTCTACCGGAGTCATTAAAATTACTACCCGACAAACTATCCAGTTGCACGGATTGATAAAAGCGAATATCAAGCCTACCATTCAGGCTTTTAATGCGGCTCATCTTGATTCAATCGCTACTTGTGGTGATATTAATCGCAATGTTGCCTGCAGTTCCAATCCCAGCGAATCTCCATTGCACAATCAGGTATTTGCCTATGCAGACAAGATTAGTACTTTATTAATGCCTAAGACCAAGGCATATTATGAAATATGGTTGGATGATGAGTTGGTAATTGATAAAAAGGAAGAGGAAGACCCTTTGTACCAGAATCGTTATTTGCCAAGAAAATTTAAAATTGGTATTGTTATTCCTCCTAATAATGATGTAGATGTGTTGACCAATGATATTGGGTTGATTGCAATCATTGAGGATAACCAATTGAAGGGATTTAACATTGCTATTGGTGGTGGGTTGTCTACCACGCATGGCAATGCAGCAACCTATGCAAGATTGGGAACAGTGATTGGGTTTGCAGATACAGAGGAAAAGGTGTTAAAAACGGTGTACGAAATTCTTACCGTTCAGCGTGATTTTGGAAATAGAACGGATCGTAAATTGGCAAGGTTAAAATACACTCTTGATAATATGGGGGTGGAACAATACCGCAAAGAAGTGGAAAAGCGGACAGGTTTTGATTTAGAACCTGCGAGAGATTTTGTTTTTACCAGCCGTGTAGACCGTTATGGTTGGGAACAAAATATTTCGGGTAATTGGTGTTACACGCTATTTGTAGAAAATGGACGAGTACTGGATGATGAAAAATTAGCGATGAAGACCGCTTTGCTTGAAATTGCTCAAACCGGAAAATGTAATTTCCTTTTTACTAGTAATCAGAATATGATTATCCGCGATGTAGCTGAAAAAGACAAGTCGGAAATCGATGAAATTTTAAGGCGCTTTAAAATCATTGAACATACCGATGCTGCTTCAGTAATTCGTAAAAATGCCATGGCTTGTGTGGCTTTGCCTACCTGTCCGCTGGCACTGGCAGAAGCACAGCGCTATATGCCTTCATTGATTTCAAAGATTGAACCCTTGTTGAAAAAGCACCAGTTGCAAAACGAAAGCATTATCATGCGGATGACTGGCTGCCCCAATGGATGTGCCAGGCCTTATGCTACTGAAATCGGTTTGGTGGGAACTGCTCCAGGTAAGTATAACCTACATATAGGGGGTGATAATGTGGGGCAGCGATTGAATAAATTGTTTAAAGAAAGTTTGGATGAACCCCAAATTCTAGCTGAATTGGATATCCTCTTTACTTCTTTTAAAGACAAACGAAACAGCAAAGAGTCATTTGGTGATTATGCACTGAGAACTCAATTTTAAAGTACAGCAGCCATGTGAATTTTGTATTCAAGTAAATACATTGAATTTAGAACTAAAATGAATGATTGATAAAACACCTTCTATAGCTGAACCCCTTGCCGGAAATGAGTTGCCGTCTGACGGTAATCGGCTATTTCCGGTATTTCTAAAGTTGGAAAACTTATCCCTGCTGATAGTAGGAGGGGGATATGTTGGGATGGAAAAATTATCAGTGGTATTGCAAAATGCTCCCGGAGGAAAGATTAGGATTGTAGCTTCTCAGATAAGTGGAGAGATAAAGGAATTAGTAGCGGGTATGGACAATGTGGTATTAATTGAACGTCCCTATCAGTCCTCCGACATTGACGATGCAGACATTGTTTTTGCAGCAGTAAATGATGAATCGGTTAGTAAGCAGGTGAGTAGCGATGCCAAAGCGAAAGGTAAGCTGGTGAATGCTGCCGATAAACCAGCACTCTGCGATTTTTATCTGGGATCAATTGTGCAAAAAGGGAATCTAAAAATTGCTATCAGCACCAATGGTAAGTCACCTACCATTGCCAAAAGGGTAAAGGAATTATTAAATGAAACCCTGCCCAATGAGATCGATGAATTGTTGGACAATATGCAAAAAATTAGAAATAAAATGGGCGGCGATTTTGCAGAAAAAGTGAAGCAGCTCAATGAAATTACTAAAAAACTATCTCAAGATCAATAAGTATGCAAACGAATACACCTGAAGAAACGATTGTAAAAATCACACATACGAGTGAAGTGGTTTCCTCAGTCAATGAGTTGGTTTCGTCTCGAAGAAAAGTGTTGAATAAATACATGGTTGCCCTTTCAGTGATTGCAATCATAGTGCTATTGACTTATCTTTTTCTTTCGGCCGAACAGCTTTCTCAATTACAACTTGCCTTGCACAAGGATAATCATATATTTTATTGGATGCTATTGGTAGGGTTTAGTGCCGAAGTGGTGGCTGGGTCAATGGGAATGGGATATGGTGTTATTTGTACTACTATTTTGCTAGTGCTCAATGTGCCTCCAACCGTGGTCAGTGCAAGTATTCATTCTGCAGAATCCTTTACCAGTGCTGCCGGATCGATTAGTCATTGGCAGTTAGGTAATATTAATAAAAAACTCGTCAAGTCATTGGCCATACCTGCAATTATTGGAGCAGTTACAGGTGCCTTGCTATTATCGTATGTAGGAGAAAGATATTCAAAAATGACCAAGCCTTTTATTGCTTTTTATACCATGTATTTGGGAATAAAAATTCTTCAAAATGCTTTTAAGACAAAGGAAGGTAGCCAACAAAAGAAAAAGGTAAATATTACCAGACTGGGCTTGATCGGTGGATTTATCGATTCTTTTGGCGGAGGTGGCTGGGGGCCATTGGTAACAGGCACTTTCATTAAAAATGGACATACTCCTCGTTACGTGATTGGTAGTTCTACTTTTGCTAAATGTATTTTAACGGTAGCCAGTGCCATTACGTTTATTTTTACCATCGGTATTCATCATTGGAATATTGTTGCCGGTTTGTTGATTGGAGGTATTGTTACTGCTCCATTTTCTGCCATGCTTACCTCCAAATTGCCCACTAAAAAAATGTTTTTTGCAGTAGGTATCGTGGTTATTTTTTGTAGCCTGATTACCATTTATAGGTCAGTTTTATTATAGTGCTACTATTTCATTTTATTTTTTGAATATTGATCATTCGGTTTCTCAACTGAGTTCATTATAGGTATAGTGTTATGTTGTGGATGTATAATTTGTACTGCTTAATGTACCCTTTCTATTTGCTTGTCACTATACAAAAAAATATTTAAAAATAAATGTCTATAAATTTGGTAGACTAATAAAAATACTATTATCTTTGTTAAAATTAAAATTTAAACCAAACTAACTTTTATTCGATGATACCAATTTTATGTTGTTTCTTATCTCCCCAATTCCAAATTTCCTTTTAAACTAAATTTTTTTGACTAATTAGTCTACTAAAATAGTGTACTATATGAAATACCTTTCCCTGCTAAGTATATCCATTTTTTTTGAAATGGATGCGAAGTGAGTCTGGTGATTTATGATTGGTTATTGTGTGTTCAGCAAGCATGGATTAGCCGGTAAAGCGTTTTTTCTAAATTAATTTCCTAAAATCTAACAGATGAAAAAAATAGTTATTCATTTTCGATGTTGTATCAATAATAAGTAATGCCTCCATTTTTCTATGAGCATATGTTATTGTTCAAAACTCATTCATTAAAAAATTAAACCAGGATTAAAAAGTATGAAAAAATTATTAGTTCTTTTGTTTTTAATTCCAGTAGTTGCAATGGCCCAATTAAACGGGAGCGCCATCTTAAGTGGTAGAATTGTCGGAGAAAATCATGAAGGTTTATCCGCTGTTAGTTTATCAGTCAAAGGTTCTTCCAAGGGTACTATTTCCGATTCTACTGGCCGATTTTCATTAGTAATTAACCAAAAATTCCCTTTCGTTGTAGTGGTTAGTTCCATAGGATTTACCCCTCAGGAAATTGAAATCAAAAATGCCAACTCAAAATTGGCGATTCAGTTAACCAGCCAGACCTTTTTGGCCAATACGGTAGTAGTTACAGCAAGTCGTACTTCTGAAAAAATATTAAAATCACCGGTTAGTATCGAAAAATTAGACATTCGGGCATTGAAGGAAACACCGGCTGCATCCTTTTATGATGCAATTGGCAATGTAAAGGGGGTACAATTAACCACTTCATCCATTACCTTTAAAGTGCCCAATACCAGAGGTTTTAATATTCCCAATAATTTTCGTTTTATGCAACTCGTTGACGGAATTGACATGCAGGCTGCTACCCTTGGTGTACCGCTTGGAAATGCCATTGGGCCAACGGAGCTCGATATTCAAAGTATTGAAATAACTCCTGGCGCAGCTTCTGCACTGTATGGAATGAATGCGATTAACGGTATGTCGAATTTGATTACTAAAAACCCTTTCACGTCCCAGGGTTTGAGCATATTTCAACGTACCGGTGTAAATCATGTTGATGGCATAGATCATTCTCCCAGCTTACTCACAGAAACGGCTATTCGATTTGCTCGAGCATACAAGAATAAATTTGCTTTTAAGTTCAATGCTAGTTATCTGAAGGGAACTGATTGGATTTCTAACACTCAACTGGATCAAAATCCAAACAATAAAAATACTGCCAATCCATCCTTTCCGGCATTAAATGGTTCCAATAATGCTGTTTTTGACGGATGGAATAAATATGGTGATGATGCCCTTGCAGGAAGCAATACGGTTTCTATCGGCGGATTAAAAATTGATGGTGTTACCAATAGGACCTTAACAGTTGCCCGTACAGGATATTGGGAAAAAGATCTTGTAAATCCATCGGTTGATAATCTGAAAGTAGATGCTGCACTTCATTATAAATTCACCCCTACCACCACTTTGGTGTATTCATACCGTGTTGGAAAAATGGATGGCGTATTTCAAAGAGGGAATAAAATTAAACTAGACAATGTTGTTGTTCAAAATCACCAATTAGAATTGAAGGGGGCAAATTTTACGATCAAAGCATATACTTCTATTGAAAATTCGGGTAACTCATACAATGTAAAACCATTGGCAGATAATCTAGATCTTTATTCTGGAGGTGGTGCCACTGCTTGGGCGGCCAAATATAAGACGGCACTTACTACCTATGCTACCAATAATGGAGGTGCTTTAACAGCAAGCAATCTTGCAGCTGCTACTGCATACGCAAGGCTTCAAGCGGATGCCAGTAGGGTGGTTCCCGGCACTCAGCGTTTTAATACCGTGAGGGACTCTATTATTAATATTAATAATTGGGATATTAAATCCAGCAGCATTCCCAATGCTCCACTTACAGGAGGTGCAGCGCTATTGCAAAAGAGTAATTTATATCATGTGGAAGGGCAGCTCGACCTGACCCAGCAGGTTAAAGTTTTGAACTTATTGGTAGGTGCTGACGCAAGAGTGTATGAATTGATACCGGATGGTAATAATTTCGTTGATTTTACCCGTCCAATTGCCGACAGAAATACGCCTTTGGCCGATGGTAGTTTTGGGGCTAATACGTATTACAAAAAATTGGGTGGGTTTGCTCAAATTACCAAAACTTTGTTTGATGAGCATTTGAAACTCTGGGGTTCATTGCGAGCGGATTATAATCCCGAATTTTCGGCTAAACTTACCCCTCGTTTGGCAGCAGTATACACTGTCAATGAAAAGCATAATTTCAGGTTTACTTATCAGCAGGGATATCGTTTTCCTGCCTTATTTGAGGCATTATCTTATGTTAATAATGGCAGGGTAAAAAGGGTAGGTATTCTTCCAGTTATTAATGAAGGTCTAGGTTACCGCGAAAATAGCTATACCCAGTCATCCGTAGCCGCTTTTAATGCGGTAGTAAAATTGGCAGGCAATTCAGATTCTGCTGCTTTGGCAAATCGCTCTCTATTGAAATTGGGTTCCTTGTCGGATGGTCGTCCTGAGGGAATCAATTCTTATGAGATCGGTTATAAATCGGTGTTGTTTGACAATAAAGTATTCATTGATGTGGATGCCTATGCAAATATTTATGATGGCTTTTTAGGTCAGGTGCAGGTTTTTGTTCCTAAAGGAGAAACGGTAGGTTCGAATGCGGCAGTGGTTGCTATGATTGATCGTAATAGAGATGCCACTTTAGTGAGTAATGGAAATGCTGCTAGCAAAGGTCAGGATCGTTACAGGGTGTATACCAATGCCAAAAACAAATACACCACTTATGGCTCTTCATTGGGATTAACCTATAATTTTTACAAAACCTTTACCCTTTCGGGTAATGTGAATTACAACAAAATCAAAGGGATTACCAGTCCTGATTTGTTTGTAACTGGATTCAATACACCTGATTGGACAACGAATCTATCCATTGGTAACAGGGCAATTACTCGAAATGTAGGATTTAATATTGTGTGGAAATGGCAAAATAGTTTCCTTTGGGAAAGTCCATTGGTAACTGGTAAT
>JBIIVV010000112.1:0-10346 GCA_044339235.1 Ferruginibacter sp. | reverse complement strand
AATAACATCACTAATCCATTTTTTGGTTTGATTTATTATTGATGCTACGTCGTCCATTAAATAAAACAATTTGAATTTAGTAAAGCTAATTGTATTGTACGGTACTTCTTTAATTAGCAGAACAAATTTCAAATTCGCTTGTTTAAATTTGTATGAAACTAATATTGGTTTCTTTATAAACAAACCATCATGTGCTTGAAAATTTCGATCTATTTAGAAACTATTTTTTAGGCTACCTGATTCTTTTATTTTATTTTTCAATATGAAAAACTTTTTACTGGTTTTATTATTTTTGAACAGCGCAGCGATTGCACAAATCAACCCCGCTAATATTACCATTGCCCGTGATAGCTTTGGAGTTCCACATATTTTTGCACCGACAGATGCAGAAGTTGCCTATGGTCTAGCATGGGCACATGCTGAAGACGACTTCACCACATTACAATTAATGATTCTATCAGGTAAGGGAAAGATGGCTTCCGCACTAGGAAAAAAAGGGGCACAGGCAGATTATGTAGTCAACCTATTACGATGCCGACAACTAGTAGAAGATCAATGGAATACATTAAGTCCAGATTTTATTAAATTGGTAGATGGCTATGTGCAGGGTTTAAATGAGTATGCCAAATCTCATCCTGAAGCAATCAAATATAAAAAAGCCTTTCCTTTCAATAATAAAGAATATCTCGCTGCTGGAATTTTTTCTCTAAGTATTTTTTGCGGGGTAGACAGAACCCTTCCTAAGATACTAGGGGGTAAAGTGGGTACCATTCCAGGGTTTTCCTCCGAGGGATCCAATGCTTTTGCTTTTCATCCTTCTAAAACAACTACTGGTGAGGCCTTTCTTGCTATTAACGCACACCAGCCAATTGAAGGTCCGGTAGCTTTTTACGAAGCACATTTACAAAGTGAGCAAGGCTGGAATATTCTTGGCGGCCTATTTCCGGGAGCCTGCCTTGTCTTTCATGGCACCAATGAAAATCTTGGCTGGGCTCATACCGTTAATAGTCCTGATATTATTGACATCTACCAACTACAGATGAATCCTGCCAATAACAATCAATATAAATTTGATGGCGAATGGTTTGAGCTGGAAGTTAGAAAAGCAAAAATTAAAATTAAAGGCATCCCTATTACCATTAGTAAAAAAGTATACTGGAGTAAATATGGGGCCACCGTAAAAACAAAAAATGGTGTTTTCTCAATGCGACTTCCGGCCAATATGGATTGCAAAGCCTTGGAAGAATGGTATCGAATGAATAAAGCTCGCAATTACACGGAGTTTTATAAAGCTGTAAGCATGACGAGTTTGCCCATGTTTAATATTGTATATGCTGATCGACATGATACCATCTTTTATATTAGCAATGCAAAACTTCCTTTACGTAACCCCGACCCTGCCTATAACTGGAAAGAGACGCTGCCCGGAAATACTTCCGCCACACTGTGGACCAAATTTAAACCCGTTGCCGAATTGCCACAATATACCAATCCCGCTTCTGGCTTTTTATTTAATACCAATCATTCCCCCTTTTTGGCAACTGATGAAAAATCAAATCTTAATGCCATTCGATATGACCTCAAAGATGGTTTTGAAACCTACCATAACAACCGCAGCGCCCGTGTTACGGAGTTAATGAAGGGGGTAGATAAAATGGATTATGACCATTTTAAAAAAATAAAATTTGACCGACAATATCCCGAACAGTTCGTGTTTCCCTATGGTATCGATAGCCTAATAAATTTAAGTGTTGCAGAATACCCTTTACTAAAAGAAGTAATTACCCAGCTGCAACAGTGGGACCATAGGGCTGTTGTGAATAGCAAGGGTGCCGCTGTTTTTTTATTGGCATATGAGTATATTTCAAAACAACTTAAGAATAGTCCTGCCAGAGAGCTTACCAAAGCAGAAAGCGTGGAGACCTATCAATATATTAATGATTATATGCTTACCAATTTCGGCACTGTCGACCTTACGCTGGGTGACATTCAGAAATTGGCCCGAGGCAACGATGCAAGGCCAGGAGACGGTTTGCCAGACATTCTTGCTGCAGCATACAGCAAGCCTTATATTAATGGTACACGCAATATAACTACCGGTGACGCATATATTTGTTTTGTTAGGTATCCTAAAACAGGGCTTCCTATTATTGAATCCATCAACACTTTTGGAGCCTCGCAACACCCCAATTCACCGCACTATAAAGATCAGATGACAATGTTTCAAAACCAACAAACCAAACACATGACCCTAGATAAAAAAGAAGTATTGCAATATGCTGAGAAAATTTATCACCCCGTTTTAAATAAAAAATCTTGACCTTTCAATATTTAATCTAACAAAAAGCCCCGCTGATAAAATCAGCGGGGCTTTTTAATTTATTTTTTTATTTATTCTACCGTAAAATCAACCTGCACATCACCCCATAGTAAAGAAACTTTTCCTGCGGGACTAATTACAAATGTCATTTTTTCTGTAAATGCTTTTGATTTGGCAGACGGTGTTACAAAACGCAGGGCATCATCAGTCTGGCTATAATTATCAGTTCCCCACAAGTTTGATTTTTTGCTTAAAATAACTGTCCAGTCTTTTTCCGTTGGGATAGTATAAAGGCCATACTTTCCAGCTTTCACCTTTTTTCCGCCAATGGTCACGTCTTTATTTACTTCTAAAACGGTCGCTTCGTTGGCACCAGTGCGCCACATTTCTCCGAAAGCAGCAATCTCTTTTCCAATAGTCCTTCCCTTCACCGAGGGCTGGCTATAATTAATACTGATGGTCACTCCTTTTTGGGTAGTAACGGTTACTGAAGCTGGAGGACTTGGGCGCTTACTTTTATCTTGGGCGCAACCTGTCATTGCAGAAAAAGAAATAGCGACAATGGCTAAAAATGAAATAATCTGTTTCATGGTTTTTTTTAAAAATAAATTTACTACAATTGAATCAATTTTTATTTAAAATAGGAAAAATTGCAGAAATTATTACTTAGTGAACATTTTTCATTCAATGTTGAACCATATAAATTATCTTCCAAAATCATCCTGTAATCTTACTATATCATCTTCGTCGCTGGGATGGGAAGGGTCGGTATGTCTCCAAATTTCTGCAACAATTCCCCATCCTTTGAAACCGATTAGGCGGTGGCGCTCTCCTTGCTTTAACTGAATGATATCACCAATTCCAAGATTGGAAATATCTTTTTCTTGATCGGTATCGCTTGTAACCACTCCAGCAACACCTCCTATTAATTTCCAAATTTCGGCCCTGCGATGATGATATTGCCAACTCAACCTTTTATCTGGAGCTACCACTAGTATTTTAGGACTTAATTTACCCCCAATCATTAGCTCCGCTTTTGTTAGGTGAGGAAAATATAGGGTAATAAATTTATCGGCATCCTGCTCATCTATCACAAAAAATCCCCCCCAAGGGCGCGTTAGGTCTTGTTTATCTACTTGAAGCTGCTGATCTTGAAGATGGGAGGCAATTGTATCAAATACGAACTCTTTTGTTGTGTCAGTAGAAAAATTAAGTAGCATATTACACAAAAATATTTTTTAATAATTTGAAGCTATTTTACACACAAATAGTTGATATTCAATTAATTATGGGTTAATTACTACCTTCCCATAAAAACCATTAAAATCTGAACATCACTCGGATTAACACCGGAAATGCGAGATGCTTGTCCAAGGGTACGAGGTCTAATTTTTGTAAATTTTTGTCTCGCTTCGTTGCTTAAAGAAACCAATTTATCGTAATTGAATTTTTCTGGAATCAAAAGATCTTCTAACTGGCTCATTTTTGACACGAGCTCTCTTTCTTTATCGATATAGGTTTCATATTTGGTTAGAATTTCTACCTGCTCCAGCGTTTCTCGATCAAAATCATTCAGGGCAGCTTGCAAAGCAGGGACAGCTGTAACCATATCGGCCAACGCAATATTCGGCCTTAATAAAATTTGTGCCGCCTTTTGTTTGCTTGCAATTACAGCAGAGTTCATCAATTGCAATAGCGGGTTAATCTCTTCAGGATGTAATGAAATTTTACCCAACGCTTCCTTAGCCAACATAAAAGATGCTGATTTAGCCTTCACCTTATCCATTCTTTCCTGAGAAGCCAAACCCAATCGATAGCTAATTTCTGTTAATCTAGTATCTGCATTATCCTGGCGCAATAGAGTCCTGAATTCTGCCCGGCTGGTAAACATTCGATAAGGCTCGTCTGTTCCCTTATTAATAAGGTCATCTATTAATACACCAATATAAGCCTCACTTCTTTTTAATACAAGCGGTTCTAGATCATTCGCCTTTTGATGTGCATTCATTCCTGCCATCAAACCCTGACAAGCCGCCTCTTCATAACCAGTAGTACCATTGATTTGACCAGCAAAAAACAAGTTTTCTATCCCCTTTGTTTCCAGGCTAAACTTTAGTTGTGTTGGTGGAAAAAAATCATATTCAATTGCATAACCTGGCCTAAACATTTTACAATGTTCAAAACCCGGAACTAGTCTTAGCGCCTTGTGTTGTACGTCTTCAGGTAAAGAGGAAGAAAATCCATTCACATAAATTTCTACCGTATTAAATCCTTCCGGCTCTACAAACAATTGGTGACGATCCCTTTCAGCAAAACGGTTGATTTTATCTTCAATGCTTGGGCAATACCTTGGACCAGTTCCCTGAATACGGCCCTGAAACATGGGGCTTTTCTCAAAACCTGTTTTCAATACTTCATGAACAGCACTGTTTGTATAAGTAATCCAGCAGCTTTTTTGTTGACTAGCCGAAATTTTGGGTATATCCAAATAACTAAATCCAACAATATCATCATCCCCGCGCTGCTCTTCCATTTTAGAATAATCAAGACTCCGACCATCTAATCTAGCGGGTGTGCCTGTTTTTAAACGATCACTATCAAACCCTAGTGAAACTAGCTGCTCTGTTATACCTGTTGCAGCTTTTTCCGCCATCCTACCTCCTCCCAATTGCTTTTCTCCAATATGAATAATGCCATTCAAAAACGTACCATTTGTCAAAACCACCGACTTTGCCTTTATCTCATTTCCCATTGCGGTTTTTATACCACAGACTTTTTCTCCTTTAATCAGCAAACCAACCACCATATCTTGATAAAAATCAACATTGGGCGTATTCTCCAACATTTCCCTCCAAGTTGCAGCAAACAACATCCTATCACTTTGTGCTCTTGGACTCCACATTGCTGGCCCTTTTGATCGATTTAGCATTCTAAACTGAATCATACTCTTATCGGTAACGATACCGCTATAGCCACCCATCGCATCTATTTCTCTTACTATCTGACCTTTTGCAATACCACCCATTGCTGGATTGCAACTCATTTGAGCAATAGTTTGCATATTCATGGTGACCAATAACACCTCGCTTCCCATATTAGCGGCGGCAGCGGCAGCCTCGCAACCAGCATGCCCTGCCCCAACTACTATTATATCGTATTCTTTAAACATTTGATAACAAAGATACCCTTTTAGGTTTTATTAGTAAAGAGGCCCGTTTATACTTAACAAATAATATGAACGAGGAAAATGGAGCATTCTTTTGAATGTTCCACGTGAAACAGAGTTTGTTGTATCCGCGAATTAAAAATTATTCCACGTGAAACAGAGTTTGTTATTTCCACAGATTAAAATTGTTCCACGTGAAACAATAGAAATTCATTTCAATAAACGAAACCGCCATTAATTAGTTCAGGCGCTTATTTAAATAATAGTTTTCCTTAGCGGTCATTGTTAATTTGTCTTTGACAGTCTTGTCTTTATATCCACAGAGATGTAAAACACCATGAGCCATAACCCTTTGAATTTCGTTCTTAATAGTGCATCCATGTTTAGCGGCATTATCTCGAATACGTTCAGTGCTGATATAAATTTCTCCAGAAATTGGATCCTTTGTTTTGCCCAGCGAAAAGGTTATAATATCAGTATAATCATCATGACCGAGAAACTCATTGTTAATAGAAAGAAGAAAATCATCTGTACAAAAAATGAAATTTAAGTTAGCAAACAATCTACCTTCTTCTAAAAAAATAGTAGATAGCCATATTTTGAGTTCATTACGATTAGTTAAACCAATAGAAGTTGAATTGAAATATAAATGTATGTTCTTGCTTTTTTTCATTTATTGGAAATTGAGGATCCATAAAATCGATAACCATGATGCAAAATAAATTAGAAAATTGGATGATTATAGGTTTGAATTTAAATATTCTAAATAATCCAACAATTTGGATTGATACCTTTGTAAAAAATTAACAATAGAAATGGATCGAAGACTTTCAGAAATAAGTGTGGGAAAAACTGTTTTAATAAAACACTTTGACAAAGACGAAATTTTTTTAAAGCTAATGGAAATGGGTTGCGTTCCTGGAGAAATTATAATCATAGACCAAGTTGCACCAATGGGAGATCCAATATCTATTTTAGTTGCAGGATATCATTTGAGCTTACGGCTTGACGAAGCAGAAAATATATGGGTTGAAGAAGTTGATAGAAAATACATAAATAGCTGATTATCAATATGTTAAATATAATAAAATGAAAATAGGGCTATATTTTGGATCATTTAACCCTGTTCATAATGGCCACCTTCTTATAGCCAATTATGTAATGAATTACACAGATATAGAACAACTATGGATGGTAGTATCTCCACAAAACCCTCTAAAACCTTCCAAAAGCTTATTAAACGAATATCACCGATTAAGTTTAATACAATTAGCTTTAGAAGGGGAATCCAAAATAAAAGCTTCCACAATAGAATTTAAACTACCAAAGCCATCTTATACAATTGATACACTTACCTATCTAAAAGAAAAATATCCCGATCATCAATTTTCTATAATAATGGGCAGTGACAGTTTTATTAATTTACCAAAGTGGAAAAATTATGAGTTAATAATTAATAATTATCCCCTCTATATTTATCAACGAATTGATTATCCAATAAACAATAAAATAAAAGCAAATATTCAAATACTAGATGCACCACTATTAGAAATATCTTCCACCAAAATAAGAGAAATGATAAAAAAAGGTAAATCTATTAGATACCAAGTTCCAGATATTGTTAAAGAAGAAATTGAAAAAAATGGATACTATAAATAAAACAATTAAAAAATAATACCTAAAATAAGACAAAAAATAACAATAAAAGGTGGGGGTAATTTGATAAAACTCAACATCAAAACAGTAGAAAGAATAACTGCAATATTAAGCATATTAATAAAAGTAAAAGAAGCAAAAGGAAAATCCTTCAAAAGATAAACAGTAGCAGCAAACATTAAAGCAACCACTACCGCATTAATTCCTTCAAGAGACCTAACTACTACAATATATTTTTTAAAATACTCCCAAACAGGAAAAAAGAAAAGTATCAAAAGAGCACTAGGTAAAAAGATTGCGACTGAACCAATAATACAACCCAGCAACTGTTGCAATTTACCTTGATCTTTTAAAGCAATTCCTCCAGTATAAGAAGCAATAGAAAAAACAGGACCCGGTATAGCTCTTACGAAACCAGCGCCAGTAAGTAACTCATTTTTTTCAATTGAAATTATCCGTTGTTTGGTTTCAGCAAATTTAGGGGATGTTGGTCTAGCAACATATTGATCCACCATTAAGGGAATTAAAACATCTGCACCACCAAAGACAATACTGCCAAATCTATAAAAGTTTTCAAATAAATTATACACTTTTCTATTTTGCCAATCATTCTTTCTGGCTGTTTCACTTAAAAAACCAGATACAACAAAAATAAAAACAAATAACCATAAATTAGACCAACGAATATGTTTAACGGTCACATCCTCTTTAGAAGGAAAACGTTTATTACTAAAATTAGTTGTAACACCCGCTAAAACAATTAGAACAGGAAATATCCAAGGGGTCTTAAAAAACAAAACAAGAATAAAAAAACTAACAAATAAAATAATAAAAGTTATAAGATTATTAATAGAAATTCTAAATGCTTTCAAAGCTGCATAAAATAAAAAACCAATAGCCATCGGTTGAATAAATTTAAAAAAACTAGTATTTAAATTATCAGAACCAACATTCGAAATATAGAAAGAAAAAAGTCCCATAATAAAACAGGCGGGAAAAATCCAAATAAAAAGAGTTAAAAGAGCAAGCGATAATCCTCCCTTTTTAAAACCTATTAACATTAAAACTTGAGTAGAAGATGCACCAGGTAATATTTGAGAAAAACTTACTAATTCCATTAACTCCTCCTGAGATAGATCTTTTCTTTTTTCTACAAATGTTTTTAACACCATACCAACATGACCTTGTTGCCCACCAAAGGCAGTTATACTGTGTAAAAAAATAGATTTTAGAAAAGAAGAATGGCGATAATTAAACAAAATATTACTATTTTAAAAAAATAATAAATTATAAAAAATAATTATATTAAACCATATTGTTCGCTAATCGCTAACATTCTATCAATTGGTTTTTTTGCAGCAATACGTAAAGATTCTTCTAAAATTAATTCTGGTAATTCATACTGCATACATAAATATAACTTTTCTAATGTATTTAATTTCATATGTGGACAATTATTACAAGCGCAACTATTATCTGGTGGACCAGGAATAAATAATTTATTGGGATTTTTTAATTCCATTTGATGAATAATGCCCGTTTCAGTAACTACAATAAATTCGTTGGAAAGATCGGTTTGTGTAAACTTTAAAAGATCAGATGTACTTCCAATAAAATCAGCGATAGATAAAATATTATCTTCGCATTCAGGATGTGCTATTATTTTAGCTTTAGGATAACGTATCTTGAGCTTAACTATTTTTTCCAAACTAAATATTTCATGAACCATACAAGACCCATTCCATAATACCATGGAGCGTCCTGATTTCTTATTTAGATAAGCACCTAAATTTTTATCTGGAGCAAAAATTATTTTTTGATCTTTGGGTAAACTATCTATAATAGCTTCAGCATTACTACTTGTACAAATAATGTCACTGAGTGCTTTAATTCCTGCAGAACAATTAATATAAGTAATTACAATATGATCAGGGTGTTTAACTTTAAATATTTTAAATAAATCAGGAGGAGCACTATCACTTAAAGAACAGCCTGCATTTAAGTCAGGAAGTAAAACCTTTTTTGATGGATTTAAAATCTTGGCTGTTTCTGCCATAAAATGAACTCCCGCAAAAACAATAATATCTGCATCGGTTTTTTTTGCCATTTGAGCTAAACCTAAACTATCACCAATAAAATCAGCAATGTCTTGTATATCCGAGTCTTGATAATAATGCGCTAAAATAATAGCATTTTTTTTCTTTTTTAAAATATTGATTTCATTGAATAAATCTAATGTAACATCTATGTCAATATTTAAAAAACCATTAACGGATAAATTTGTTTTTGCATTGTTAATATCTATCATAATATGTATTAATATTCTTTTTATTTAAATTAATATACTACTACTAGGGCTGTTAATATGTGTAAATAAAAAAACCTAAAAATTTTTTATTATCAAATTAAGAATTTACTAACTGTTTCACACATGTAATACACATGTGATTTTTAAATAATAAATTACTGTTTTTATATTAAGTAAAAGAAATAATGAATTAAATTTAAATTTTTACACTTCTGTTAATAAACATGTCTGTTTATAATAAAAAAGGAATATTGAAATCTATCTATGTTAAAAGCACAACCAATAAAGAACTATCTATTAACAAAAAAGAGTAATGCATATTATCCCTTGGTAACTTATCCTCTAAATATCCTCTATATTTTTTTTTAAAAAAAGCAGTTATTAACATGTAATATATTATATTAACAAGAGACTGTGGATTAATAAAATAAATACAAAATTTACCAATTTTATTACAAACCTACAGCAAGATTAATTCAATATATCAATAAGAATTAAAAATTTGAAAAAGTATTAACTATATAAAAAAAATTTTTCAAAAGTGAGGAATCATATATAATAGGGGATATAGTGCGTATAAATAAAGATTAATTAAAAAATTACACTATTTTTGCTCTCCATTTTAATTTGGATAAATATGCAGATAATACAGAATATTCGTGAAAAAGGTGCAGCGATAGTAATTGTTGTAATTGCACTTAGTTTAATTGGTTTTATATTGATGGATGCAAAATCCGGAGGAAACGGAGGCCTGTTTGGAGGAAATCCATCAACCAGTATTGGAAAAGTTAATGGAGAACCTATTGAATATAAAGAATTTACCGACAAGGTAAAGCAAACAGAAGAACAATATGGAGGACGAATAAGCGGAACCCAAGTATATGAAGTACGCCAAT
>JBIIVV010000111.1:0-10379 GCA_044339235.1 Ferruginibacter sp. | reverse complement strand
GGCAAAACCTTAAAGGGTTGGAAAATATTAAATGGCAAAGCGAAGTATCAAGTAGTCAATGGAACGATCGTAGGAACAACCGTTACAGGTGAGCCCAATTCTTTTTTAGCCACCGATGTTGATTACGGTGATTTTATATTGGAACTCGATTTAAAAGTTGGAAACATGAACTCGGGCATTCAAATCCGAAGCTTTTCAGATACTAGTAGTAAAAATGTAAATGCCAAAGAGAAAGTTACTGATGGAAGGGTTAGAGGTTACCAAGTTGAAATTGATCCGTCAGATAGAGCTTGGTCAGGAGGCATCTATGATGAGGCTCGCAGGGGTTGGATGTACCAAACTGAAATGAATCCAGCTGCAAAAAATGCTTTTAAAAGAAATGACTGGAACAGGTACCGAATAGAAGCAATTGGATCAGTTATTAGAACCTGGATTAATGATATTCCAGTAACTTATATGGTAGACGACATGACCCTAAAGGGATTCATTGCATTGCAGGTACATGGTGTTAAAGATAGAGAAGACGGTCAGCACGTAGAATGGAAAAACATACGAATTCAAACAGGTGCTGCTATGAAACCAAGACCGTTGGATAACACTACTCCGGTAGCCAACTATACCCTCAACACCCTTTCACCACAGGAAATAGCACAGGGGTTTTCCCTATTATTCAATGGCAAGGATTTGGATGGCTGGCGCACTGCTGGCCAAACTATTTCTACCATAAACGGCTGGGAAGTGAATGACGGAATTTTACATGTCCTAGCTTCAGACCCTACCAAAAATTCAAAATATGGCGACATCGTTTCTGTCAATCAATTCAAATCTTTTGAACTTAATTTCGACTTTAAGCTAACCGAAGGAGCGAATTCAGGTATTAAGTATTTTGTTACCGAATCAGGTACATCTAAAGCTGGACTAGGATTAGAGTACCAGATCCTGGATGATGAGCGTCACCCGGATGCTAAATTGGGTACCGAAGGAAATAGAACATTGAGCAGTTTGTACGACTTGATCCCCGCTGATAAAATTGATGCTCGCTTTCAGCAAAAAATTGGCGAATGGAACCATGGTAAAATTGTAGTGTATGCTGATAACCTTGTGCAACATTGGTTAAACGGTTTCAAAGTAGTTGAATATCGCAGGGGAAGCAATATTTACAAAGTATTGGTGGCGCATAGTAAATTTGTAAAAAACAAGAACTTTGGCTTAGCAGACAAGGGGCCTATCTTATTACAAGAGCATGGCAATTCTGTGTTTTTTAAGAATATTAAGATTAGAGAATTTAAAAATTAATGGGGATTTTTTTATTTACAAATCATTGCTTATTGCATAACCAAGTTGCGTAACTTGGTTATGCAACCTTTACAAATTGCTTACTAATAGTCAATATGCCTACATGGAGGATGTTGAGCTGTTTTATTTTAATATACCACTTACTTTTTAATGGAGGTAGCTTTTTCTGCAACCATCATTAACACTGCTTTATCGCTCCATTCTTGGGTATGACCAGCCATAGCAGTAAAGGATATTTTGGCATCTGATTTTGGATGCTCTGTCTTATCGAGAAACATTTTTAGAAACCTTGTTGCTACATTGGAGTAAAGCCCATCCATATCGCCAGTCCATATCCATATCTTTCCTTGCAATTTTGGACCAAGTACAGTCCAGTTTTTTTCCAGGATCTTTTTTAAATCATACTTCTCCCATTGTTTCGCAATAGCGTGATCTATATTTCCAGTGACCGGATCAAACATAAGTGATGGAAGCCCATCTTTTCCTTTTGGTCCAAACACTGCGTTGTATGCGCCAAACTGACCTCCCGAAACCCGGTAATCATTGGTCCAACTATTCACATTTTCTCCTTTAATCCAGTCTAGCATAGAATAAGTTGGTTCGCCATAAATGGTCCTTTTTCCTGGTTGTAAATATCCATAATGATTATAAAATATCGTAGCATCCTGATAAATATCGATTAGTCCGTAATGACCGAAATCTACTGGGTCGGGACTATATGACCAAGTGCCGTCAAAAAAATCTGGATACAATACTTGTAATCCAAATGCTACCCAGCCGCCAGTTGACATTCCAGTGAGGTAGCGTTTTTTTGACTCCGGGTTATAATTTACCAACTTTTCAATTGCAGGAATTAGCTCCTCCGTCAATGCTTTTCCGCAAGGACCATTGTTTTCTGAGTCTACCTGATAGGTATCTCCATAAGGCCCTTGTGAATCTAGATAAACATAAATAACCTGTGGCGCAGTTTTTGAGAACCACCAATCTGTAAATGATTTGTCCTTGATATGATCATTTACAGTGGTATATCTGCCATTCAAGCCCGGTGCACGGTAACAGATTGGATACGCTTTCCCAGGATTGTCAAAATAGCCAGAGGGCAGCAGCACCGAAGCTTTCAAAAAACGAGGTCTAGCCGAAAACTCAGTTAGGCACTTGCTTTGCATAACAACTGTTTTCACAAATTTATGATCAACAATAGTAGCAGCTGGAATAATCGCTTGCAATGTAAGTTTCAATTTTACGTCTTTGGATAGATTGAATGAATCCACCTGGCTATACCAATTTCCTGCTACATTTTCGTTGCCATCATCTCTGTTTTGCTTGTACACTACTTGGCAATAATATTTTTCTGAATGCTGCCCCGATAATTTCTCCAACCCATTGCTTAGCAAATTTTTATTTTTCGTGTCGATGAGAAAAGGCTGGGTTGGATTCCAATTCATGGGAGTTACTCCAATAGTAATTTCAGATTTGCTTCGAGGTTCCTTTTCCCCCTGAGTGGTCACATGAAGTAATAGTCTACCTCCCTTTTGAAATGACTGTTGCATTTCCTGAGAAACAGCAATTTGTACCTGCAGAGATGGAGCCTTTTGTGCCCAGACTGTAATTGAGAAAAAGGATAGACAAGAGATCAATAAAAAAGTTGCTCGTTTTTTCATGTATAAATCTACTTATTTTTTTATTCGAATGATTTTAAAAAGCCCCTGGTATGTTTGACTAAACTTGCACAATTTAAAATGACAATCCTACTTCAAACAAATTTTCTTTTATTTATAATTGGTTTTCATCACCCCTTTTTCTTCACTTACTGGAAGCTGCATATTTTTCAGCGCAATGCTAGTAGTATTATTAAAAAGCGCTACAGGCAATTCTATTGCCTTAGGAATAGTAACATCTTCTAAGGCAACACCTTTCACATCATCAAAAACCAAGGCCGGACGAAAGTCGTCTTCCACATAACTTACTTTAATATTTTTCATTTTGATTCCCTCGGCGTGCCTTACATAAAAGCCCCAGGAAGGCAGCTCCCCAAACATAGAAAATTCGGGATAGTTGGTTTCATTCTCCGGAATAGAAGTAATTGAATTGAGAGGAATATAAGCGATCTCTTTGCTCGACCTGCCACCATAGCTGAGTTCAACATTCTCAATCGTAACATTTTCTACAGGATATCCAGGCAATCCAACAATAGAAGATGGAATCAGATTGTAGGGCAAAAAGGGATGACCGTAGATGTGAAAGTGTCCGGGACGTTTGGGCATTTTATCTACACCAGGTTTAAGATGGTCTGGAGGCCCTTCAATTGGATAGCCCTGATCGGGTTTGTAAAGTGGTGTCTCAACCTTTACATTGGCAATATAAACTCCTTTCAGCGTCCCCACCTTACCTGTTTTATTTCTTCGGCCACGGCGAATAAAAATAGCATTGCCGGTATTCCTTGCCGTTACATTCTGTATATCCACATTTTCAACTACCCCTCCATCCACCGATTCGATGGCAATAGCAGAGCGGTATGTATCAAACACCTGCAGGTTACGTACTTTGATATTTCTAAACCCTCCAGCCGATGCTGTGCCCATCTTAAATGCGCTAGCACTAGAGCGAATTGTGCAGCTATCAATATAGACATCCTCACAAATGGAATTCGAATTACTCGACTTCAAACAAATTCCATCATCGGCCGAGTTGATGAAGCAATTCGTAATCCTTACCTTTTTACAATCCGTAATATCAATGCCATCATTGTTCCAATAAGCCGTACTCTGTACCGTTATTCCATTAATAATTACATTGGTACACTCTGTAAAATTTTGAACCCAGCCCGAAGAATTCTTTAGCGTTACACCCGAAATGCGAACATTGGTACAAGTATCGATAGAGAGAATAACGGTCCTGCCACCCTCCGGACGTTTCACCAGCCATAAAGTATCCTGCTTCATTTCTCCACTTCTGAGTTTCTTGAAAATATCAAGCATCAGCTCATGCGCCTGGCCATCGATTACCCCCGATCCACTAATCGAAATATTCTTTTGATGTTTCGCCTCAATCAATCCCGCCCGCTCATCGGTATAGTCATTTCTATTAGTTGGCCCCATCAAGCAGGCTCCTGCTTCTAGGTGTAAGTCGACACCCGATTTTAAGAAAATGGTACCGGTCATGAAATTGCCGGGAGGAACAATGACCTGGCCTCCCCCATTCTTAGCAACCTGATCAATAGCACGTTGAATCGATACCGCATTATTCGTTTTTCCATCGGCAATGGCACCATAATCTGTAATCGAATTTTTATTTTTTTGGCTCCATCCAATAATAAAAACAATCGCAATAATAAATAATCCGGCATTTATTTTCATAGATTTTATTTTTAAAATTTACAGTATTAACCCTGCATTATTTTATACTACCCGATTTTTGATGCTTGATTGTTTCAAGTAATGTGGCCAGTTCTTTTACCTTATCGGGATATTGTTGATAGAGATTAATATCCTCATGAATATCTTTATCCAAATTGTAAAGCTGTCCAATCGCTTCGCCTGTTTTAGGTTTTACCTCCGATGGGTCGGTAAAACCTCCAGAGCCTAATCCTGTAATGAGTTTCCATGGACCCTTTCGAATCGCAAATAAGCCCTTAGAAGAAATAATAACAACGGGCTGTTCTGCATTTTTAACAACTTTTTCTTCCAAATTTGGAAGGATGGAAAAACTGTCACCCGTTTTAAATTGTTCAGAATTTTCGCCAACCAGGTCTGCGCAGGTAGCCATAAAGTTGGCAAGCGTAGTGGTGACGCTACTAATGCTGCCAGCCTTCACTTTTTTGGGATATCGCACAATCAATGGAACGCGGTGCCCTCCCTCAAAAGCATCGCCTTTCATTCCCCTAAATTCACCTGCGGCATGGTGATTGAATTGTTGAACAAAATTCTCGCGCCAGTAAGGACCATTATCACTCGTGAAGACCACCATGGTGTTTTCAGAAAGTCCAAGACTGTCAAGGGAATGCAGTAGTTTTCCAACCGCATCATCCACCATCTGAACATAATCGCCATATTCGCCCGCTTTCGAATTACCTATGAAACCGGCAGTGGGCACCCATGGGGTATGAGGTGCAGGCATCGCAAAATACAGAAAAAAAGGTTGCGGGGCTGCCGAATGCTGCTTGATAAAGTCAATTGCTTTATTGGTAAAATTGGGAAGCACATGATAGAAATCAAAAGAAGGAGCCATTAATCCAGCTCTCCAGAAAGGTCCGGTATAACCGGTTTCCAGTTTACTTCCAGCGGTATAGCCGGTAGGTTGTTCCGTTACTGCATCATTTTCAAGATAACAATAAGGTGGCATATCTAACGACGCTGGCAGAATATAAGAATAGTCGAACCCTTGTGTTCTTGGTCCGTGAATAGGTGGTGTAGAAAAATCGATTTGATCAGGATTCATAGCCGATGATATTCCATACAATTTATTTTGATCGATAGCTCGCTGCACCGAATCTTTGGACCGTTCATTGGGAACCCAATCCAATCCAAGGTGCCACTTTCCAACTACGCCTGTATAATAAGCATGTGACTTAAGCAGTGAAGCAACTGTTGGCTGACCGTTTTCAATTAAGGTTCTACTGTACCCATGTAGCACACCAACAGGCAGCCTGCTACGCCAAGGGTAGACCCCTGTTAAAATAGAATATCTCGAAGGAGTGCAAACACCAGAAGTGGTGTGCGCATCTGTAAACCGCATTCCTTGTTTTGCCAATCGATCTATATTGGGCGTCTTGATTTTTCCCTGAGGATTATAAATCGACACATCGCCATATCCGAGATCATCGGTAAGTATATAAATGATATTCGGAAGTTTATTTTTGCCCTTATCCTGTTTAATTTTGTCTCCCTTACCAAATCCAAGCAAGGATGCCGACATCAGCAGTAAAAGATATTTATTGGGTGTATTCATATAACTCATAGCATTTAATTTTAGTCTTCCGAATCTTTATTCTCCTTTTTCCAATCAAACAAATAACAAAATAGCCATTTCGCAAGCGAAACGGCCATATGCAATTGGATTATGGTAAACAATCAAATAATAAAAGGGTAATTGTCTGAAGGAATTATTTATGCCAATTATGACTTATTAAAGTACAATGTACCTTTTACACTGCCTTCCGAAGTTTTAGTAACAAAATCATACGTTAACTGATTTCCACTCTCACTTAAAGTCCATATTTCTGTCGAAGTGACATTTTGTTCACCCGACCCGTTTGTAAAAATAGTAGTTGATTCTATCAATAGAGAACTCCCCTTCTCCGACCATTGCGCTTTGGCTTTTCTAGGCATCTCATAAATCACGATGTTATACTCTTTGCTATCCAAGGTTAGGTTTTCATTGAAAACATAGGATTCTCCATTCGAACTTTCGTAAGTCCGCATAGTTAGCAAGCTGTCATTCTTAACAGTAAAGCTGATTTCAGAAAGCAAAAGCGAACTGTTAGAAGCCGAAGATTTTACCTTGTCAATTTTCCAATTACCAGTATAACCCGTTTTTCCGTCACCTGCCATTACAGAAACAGCAATAATCAATGAAGCCAAAAGGCTAAAAAACATTTTAATTTTCATAGTTTCTAGTTTAGTTAAGGTTTTTATTTAGTGTAAGGTCTACAAATCAACGCTAATATAATGTAATTCCCAAAAAATGGCCCAATTTGGTTTAAGAAGCAATTTTAAGAGAGGCCAATTTTAGAAAATCTTTTAATTTCATTCAAAGCAGTTTTATCAGCAGTGGCTCCATGTTGGCGACAGGCAACAGGCAGCCTCATTTCAAATGAGGTGCCTACTCTATTTTCATAATGTAAAATGAAAGTTTTTGGTGCTGCCGAAGGATCCTTTTTGGGCAATGCATTTCCTATTGCAGTAGTTAGAAAAAGTAGTATCGTAAAAATGGTCTTCGACAAATAAGGCTGTGCTTTTTGATACATAGCTATTATTATATTTTGAAATGTAATATTCAAAAAAGTTTGCCTTGCAATTTACTTTTTTTCTTAATTCTACTTTGTTAACATTCTTTTCTGCTATAGTCCTTCTGACATTGTCCGCATTTGAATTTCAATAATTCTTGATCCTGCAGATTGTGTGCAAGCGAGTAAAATAGCAGCCGCTACATCAGTAGCTTCCAGCATTTCAGAATTTGCAACACCCTCTTGGGTGCGTCCTTTACCGATGGCAAATTCGGTTTTAACGCCTCCAGGGCAAACAACACCCACTTTAATTCCCTTTAGCCTAAGTTCTTTGTCAAGCGATTGGGCAAAGCCCATCTGTGCAAATTTGGTGGCACAATAAACTGCTTGACCCGGGTAGCCATTAATTCCTGCCATTGAGGATACCAGCAAAATGGTTCCAGTTCCCTGTAGAATCATGTGAGGAACTACAAAGCGGGTAAACAAAAAAGTGGAGCGCATATTGGTCCCCATCATTTCATCATATTCAGCAACAGAGGTATTTACAAGATCTTTGTAATTTCCCATCCCCGTATTATTGAGAAGGATATCAATTTGTCCAAATTCTTTCATCGCAGCATCGACTGTTTGGATAGCCGTTTCTTCCTCACTAGCATCTCCCACTACATAGATGGCCTTTGTACCCTGTTCTTTAAATTCATTTACCAAATGCTTAAGTCGATCTTCTCTGCGGGCAGTAATCACTAGCTGTGCGCCTTCGTTAGCTAATACTCTTGCTGCAGCATCTCCAATGCCCGAACTGGCGCCTGTTACGATGGCAACTTTGCCGATTAATTTTCCTGCCATAATAAATTAAAATTTAAACTTTGTAATATATTCCCGAAGGTAATATTTAATGCTATCAATTACTATTCAACAGAATCCTTTCACTTCTAGATTAAAACAAAATACCAGCAATTGTCTAGCGGTAACATACAGTAGAATAAAAAATAGATGACAATATATAAAATCCTTACTTTTAATAAATTAAAGCGACTTATTTACTGTGGCTAAAAAAAGCTAAGATGGTCTCGTCAATAACACAGAATTTTCCGCAATATTCAATGGCAAACAATGTAATGGTGAATCACCGATGGGTAGTTACCGGGCCAATACAAAAGGGAAGCACGCCCCATAGGCTATAGCCAGGAGGAGTCAATTAAAAATAGATGGATTGCAGATCCCAACAGACCTTATTGTAGGAATCGAAAAAGGAGTAAAATAGGCAATAATTAAATGATTGTAACATTGCCTTACTAGCTGTGTTTAACTGTTAGGGGAAAGCAAAAAACAACCATTTAAATTGTAATGTACGTATAAAATTTATATATTTGCACGTAATAAAAACCCTAGGCAATGGATACAAAATTAACGCTTAAGCTCGAACAGGCAATTATTGAAAAGGCAAAAAACTATGCAAAAAATAACAGCACTAGTCTTTCGAAATTAATTGAAAACTATCTGCTTAATATTACTAACGAAAAAGGCAAGGAAGAAAAAATAACTCCATTGGTTAAAAGTTTGTCAGGAATAATAACGCTCCCTGAAGGGTTTGATCACAAAAAAGGGTATTCTGATTTTTTAATTAATAAATACAAATAATGGAAAAAGTATTTGTAGATACGGATATTGTTCTTGACCTATTAAGTAATCGCCAACCATACTACACCCACTCCGCTCATTTGTTTTCTGAAGCCGATATGGGTAAAACGAAAATATATGTTTCTTCTTTATCTTTTTCTAACCTGAACTATATTTTATCAAGGCAATATTCAGCAGATCAAGCAAGAAAAAAATTACTTAAATTCAAAACACTGGTATCTGTTTTGGCAGTTACAGACAAATCTGTTGAACTTGCCCTATCATCCGACTTTAAAGATTTTGAAGATGGGTTGCAATATTTTACTGCAATTGAAAACAATTTGAAGACCCTATTAACGAGGAATTTAAAAGACTACAAGGCGGCAGAAATAACAGTTATGACGGCAGAACAATTTTTGAAAAGTAAATAAATCATAGTGTTGGCCAGTAAAATTCAAAAACATTCCACTATTGATCACCCTAATTTTTATACATATGAAATTCCATAAATCACAGTTGCTCACTTTGCTATTTGTTTTGCAATTTTCATTTTCATTTGCAGTAGATGGTACGCAAATTTTTTCGATTGCCAATACCCTTCAAAGTAATATGGTCATTCAGCAAGGCAAACCACTGAATGTATGGGGAACTGCTAAATCGGGATCGCAGGTAATTGTTAGGGTAGATTGGGTATCAAAAATATTTCAAACAAAATCGGATAAGGATGGAAAATGGAGCGTTGACATACCTGTTCCCAATGCAATACCCGGAGAATTTAATAAAAAAAAGATTTGGATTTCACAAGGCAAACAGATTAAAGAACTCAGCAATATTTTAATTGGCGATGTTTGGCTTTGCAGTGGGCAATCCAATATGGCCATGGAAATAAAGCCATGGCTACCTTGGCTTTTAGGCGCCAATAGTTACAGAATTGAAATAGAGAATGCCAACTACCCTGAAATTAGACTTTTTAAAGTCAGAGCCGATTTCAAAGCAATGCCAGAGGAAGATTGCGGAGGAACTTGGGTAGTTTGCTCTCCAAAAACAGCTCCAAATTTTAGCGCCCTAGCCTATTTCTTTGCACGCCAAATTTTTATAAAAAGAAAAATCCCTATCGGCTTAGTAGTGAGTAGTGTTGGCGGCTCTTCTTGCCAAGCATGGACAAGCAGAGAAACCCTTGCAAACGACAGCCAATTATATAAAAAATATTTATTTCCTTACGACACCAGCAGACAATCAAAAGAACAGATTGACTCTGTGGTAACTTTTGAAAAAGTAGTTCGACCGACTATTTTTTACAATGCAATGATTTATCCACTTCGAAATCTGCATTTTACAGGATCCTTATGGTATCAAGGTGAATCTAATAGGTATGATAGTTCAATATATACACAACTCTGTGCTAAAATGATTTACAATTGGAGAAATCTTTTTAGAGATCCGCAACTGCCCTTTTATTTTGTACAAGTAGCCCCCTATAATTGGTTTCAAAATGATGACAAAGCCTATGAATATGCTT
>JBIIVV010000344.1:0-2953 GCA_044339235.1 Ferruginibacter sp. | reverse complement strand
CGATTTGTCCAAATATAGGGGCATAAAGCCAAACGCATAGAAGCAAAGAAATTGTTTTTTTACAGCTCATAGTTTTATTTAAATTTTAAATACTGTCAATATTAGTACATATTTAGTTGTTTTTTCTTTTTTTGACTTGTGGGGAGATTATTTTATGTTTAAGTTTTAGTTATTCTGCCATGTGCTAAGGTGGGTTACTGACTGTTTAGTTTGGGCAACCCTTTGCGCAAAATTAATGAACAGCTATTTTTAGAGTGTAAGTTGATTTAAAATGGTCGAAAAATTAATTTGCAGTTGATCGAGTTTCGCTTTTTTTATTGAGGCATGTACCAATACATTCTTTATTTTTGCCTTCTTAATGAAGGGTTGTTAGCTCAGTTGGTTTAGAGCATCACGTCGACAACGTGAGGGTCGCTGGTTCGAGCCCAGCACAGCCCACTAAGGCTTATCTGAGTAAAATCGATAAGCCTTTTACAATAGGCGCTTATTCAGTGATGTAATCATATATTTCCCCAAAGCAATCCCTTCCCAGTATTTTTTTTAGTTTTCTTGTTTTTCCTTACCTTGAAAGCTAAATTCATATCAGATGTCAAAAGAAAGAAAAATCACCTTGCAGGAATCGGAGATACCAACGCATTGGTACAATATTGTAGCAGACATGGCTAACAAACCCTTGCCTCCTTTGCATCCCGGAACTCAGCAGCCCATTGGGCCAGAAGCCTTAGCGCCGCTTTTTCCCATGGAATTGATTAAGCAGGAAGTGACCACCGAAAAGTGGGTAGAGATACCAGATGAAGTGCGAAACTTGTATTCCATTTGGCGGCCTACTCCCATGTATCGCGCTTATGGATTAGAAAAAGCATTGGGTACCCAATCTAAAATTTATTATAAGTACGAAGGGGGAAGTCCTGCTGGATCTCATAAACCCAATACCGCAATTCCACAGGCCTATTACAATTCTAAAGAAGGCGTTAAAAAAATAGCTACCGAAACTGGGGCAGGCCAATGGGGAAGTGCACTTAGTTTTGCCTGTCAGCTTTTTGGAATAGAGTGCGAGGTATTTATGGTAAAAGTAAGTTATGAGGGTAAGCCTTACCGTAAGATAATGATGAATACCTGGGGTGCTAAGGTGCATGCTTCCCCCAGTAATCTTACCAACGCAGGAAAAAGCATACTGGCTGCCGACCCCAATTCTCCAGGCAGTTTAGGGATTGCAATTTCAGAAGCGGTGGAAGTAGCTGCCACCAATGATGATACCAAATATGCATTAGGAAGTGTATTGAATCATGTATTGATGCATCAAACCATTATCGGCCTAGAAGCACTTAAACAAATGGAAAAGGCAGGCGATTATCCAGATATTGTAGTTGCACCCTTTGGTGGTGGATCTAACTTTGCGGGTATTGCATTTCCTTTTTTACAAAATAAGTTAACTGGTGGAAAAAATGTAAGGGCCATTGCGGTGGAGCCAACCTCTTGTCCTAAATTAACTCGTGGTGTTTTCCGTTATGACTTTGGTGATACGGTTGGAATGACCCCGTTAATTCCAATGTATACACTTGGTCACAATTTCATTCCTTCTCCCATTCATGCTGGCGGTTTAAGGTACCATGGTGCAGGGGCTATTGTAAGTCAATTATTGAAAGATGGTATTATTGAAGCCAATGCTATCAATCAGATAGAATGTTTTGAAGCAGGTATTCTGTTTTCTAGGACAGAAGCGATTATACCTGCTCCTGAGGCTACCCATGCAATTGCTGAAGTAATTCGACAAGCCAAACAGGCCGATGCGGAAGGGGTTTCAAAAACAATCTTGTTTAACCTATG
This sequence comes from Ferruginibacter sp., assembly GCA_044339235.1. GTDB lineage: Bacteria > Bacteroidota > Bacteroidia > Chitinophagales > Chitinophagaceae > Ferruginibacter. Next base: position 1,126 of record JBIIVV010000344.1, on the reverse strand, counting down.
TGGCCATGGCCATTTCGACTTAGGTTCTTACGAGCAATTTTTAAGTGGAAAATTGGTTGATTTTGAAGTGTCTCAGGAAGAGATCGATCAGTCTTTAGCGCAATTAAATACGCCTACTATTTAAGTAGATATCAATTTAACAAAAAAGTACAGCAGAGATGCTGTACTTTTTTATTGAAAAAATCCGCCGCTTTCGTTTAACTTACTGCTGCCTATTAATAGGTCACTGTCATATCTTCTTCTGCACCGATGATAAAATCTGCGCTTATTTGCGGGCGTATCAGCGAAAATTATCTGGAATTTCCCCTAGCAGCAGAAGGCTGTTCGTATTAATAATACCCAATGGTCAATTTGGGAATTAAATAATACAAAAATCGGCGAAATTATTTTGCGGGTTATTTATTTCCCTTCCACAACAAAACTTTCAAATAGGCGTTATTTTTCGGTACCTAATGATGGGTTTTTTGTTTCCATGGCGGCACTCATTTTTAAAAACTGTATTTTTACAGCCATTTAAGTTAAAAATGGTTTTGCTTGCCATGAATCCGTCATTTTTTGTATTGAAAACCCTTCAGTACGAAAAAGGCATTTTATATAAAAAATATCATGACTGCAGAACACCAACGTTTAGCCGATAATGCTACAAAGCCGATTCCCTTAGAACAATGGGGCCCCTATTTAAGCGAAAGACAATGGGGGACAGTGAGAGAAGATTATGGTCATTATGGCGATGCCTGGGGTTATTTACCTTTTGACCAGTCGCATTTCAGAACCTACCGATGGGGGGAAGATGGTATTGCAGGAATCTCTGATTATTTTCAAAATCTTTGTTTTGCACTTTCATTTTGGAATGGAAAGGATCGAATACTGAAGGAGCGTTTGTTTGGCCTTGGAAATTATGAGGGCAACCATGGCGAAGATGTAAAGGAGTTGTATTTCTATCAAGATAATATTCCTAGCCATTATTATATGGAATATTTGTATAAATATCCTCAGCGGGAATTCCCTTATGATGACCTGAAAAACACGAACCGCTATCGGTCTATGCAGGAGCCTGAATATGAAATTCTTGATACCGGAATATTTGATCAGGATGAATATTTTGATGTGAATATCACTTACGCAA
>JBIIVV010000342.1:0-2965 GCA_044339235.1 Ferruginibacter sp. | reverse complement strand
AATGTACGCCAAAGCCTGCTGAAAAAGGAATGTTTATTTGGCTAGCTATCTGCCATCTTCGGTAAATATAAATTTTGCCAATAAGCACCTCTATTTCATTTTTGTTAGATTAATATTCCTCTTACCAAAGCAAATGTCCCTATTTTATCGGGTGATTACTGTCAGGCCATGATTTGTCGCTCGTCATTATACCAACATGCTTTAAGGGATACTTTTATTGTGAAAGTAACATAAAATAATAAAGTCTTTTAAAACGGCATTTAATTTTTTTGAAGCGTAAATCATAAGTAGTAAAATTATTTCCCCTCGATTGGCAAATTATTATTCTTCAATAGCATTCGCATCCGTCTTGCTTACATTGTAAAAAATAAACCATGTACGATCCTAATAAACATCACCGACGGTCTATCCGTTTGGCCGGATATGATTATTCCCAAGCAGGATTGTATTTTAATACGATTTGTATCCAAAAAAGGAAGTGTTTGTTGGCCAATATAATTGGGGAATCGTTGGTTTTAAATGAAGCCGGTAAAATGGTGGAAATGGAATGGTTGGCATTAGGCGTACGTTTTCCCGCAATTCGTTTGCACGAATATATTGTTATGCCGAACCATTTTCACGGAATTATAGAAATCGTAGGGTCACCCCTTGTGGGTGACCATCAAAATGAAAAAGGGCAACCACAAGGGATTGCCCCAACCCCAACGCCGGGAACCGCCCCAACGGCCCCACCCGGGATTGGGCAACCACAAGGGATTGCCCCAACGGCCCCACCGGGAACCGCCCCAACGCCAACGCCGGGAAACGCCCCAACGGCCGCACAAAAAACCGTTGGCGAAATAATGGGTGCGTTTAAATCCATTACAACAGGAAAATATATAGAGGGGGTAAAGAAGCACAAGTGTGTTTGCACTAACAATAAAACCTGTACTTGTAACGGTTGGAAAATTTTTGATAAAAAATTATGGCAGCGAAATTATTGGGAGCATATTATCCGCAATGAGGCGTCTTATCAACGTATTTCACAATATATTCTCCGAAATCCTGCTAAGTGGGTGGAGGATCAATTGCATCCCCAAACACGACAATAATAATGGGGTTGTTATAAAATGTACACAATTGTTTTTCTTGACGCGTCCTCTATTTGCCATTTTGGATTATATTTATCAAAAATTACGGGTTATGAAAAAAATTGGAATATTTTTATACTTAATAATGGCAAGTATGTTACAGGGTACAGCACAAAAAAATGCAGCTCCGCAAAAACTATTGCGGCATGTAGTAATGTTTAGTTTTAAAGCAGGTAGTAGTCCTGAGGAAATAAAAGCCGTAAAAGAGGCATTTGCTGCATTACCCAAAAAGATACCGCAAATCAAATCCTTTGAATGGGGTACCAACAATAGCCCCGAAAATTTGGCACAGGGCTTTACCCATTGTTTTTTTCTGAGTTTTGCTTCTGAAAAAGATAGAGCAGATTACCTGCCCCATCCAGATCACAAGGCTTTTGGAATATTACTGAAACCAATATTGGATAAGGTATTGGTATTTGATTACTGGACTGAAAAGTAGCGGATATATCAACTTAGTATTGCAATCTGTTTCTAGATTCTTGCCCCGTTTAAATAGTTTCATTTATGCAAATAGCGGTGGATAAAAAAATTGCTATAGTCTGTAATGTTCTTGCCGGTGTGGGAAGGGCTAGTTTGTTGGCTGAAAAAATAGCCATCCAACTTGCCAACAAAAATATAGGGCATGTAATTTTTAAAGAAAACTGGCCTGCCGATTTCAGTTATTTTACAGATGTTTTTATTGTAGGAGGTGATGGCACACTCAATTACTTTATCAATCAATATCCTGATATTGATTTACCGCTAGTGATTTTTAATGGAGGCACCGGAAACGATTTTCATTGGTTGTTATATGCCAACAAAACACTGGAAGAACAAATAGAAGTGGCATTGAACGGAAGCCCTAAGCCTATTGACATTGGTAAATGCAATGGTCGATATTTTATAAATGGGGTGGGCATAGGTTTTGAAGGAGCTGTAGCGAAAGATTTAACAGGAAAGAAAAAGCATTCGGGAAAGACTTCTTTTCTTATCACGGTGTTGAAAAATATATTTAGCTATCGTTCAAAAAATTATTGGATACAGTCTTCAAATGAACTGTTTCAAGGAAAGAAATTACTCGTGGACATTAGTAATGGTGCCCGCGCAGGTGGTGGATTTCATATTGCCCCTGAGGCAAAAGCGGATGATGGCTACTTGGATATAGTTATTGTAGCGCCCATTAGCCCCTTGCAGCGATTAAGGTATCTTCCGGTGATTGAAAAAGGCAAGCACCTGAAGATACCAATCGTTCATCATTATCTCACTCGGGAAATTAGCATTGCAAGTGATCAAATAATTCAATACCATATGGACGGTGAGTACTTTGAAGACCAAAAATTAGTCATTGAGGTATTGCCAGCCAAAGTAAATTTTCGGTATTGATGCCAATTTATTTTTCATTTTAAATGAACAATAAAAAGCCTAGTTCAAAATTATACATTCACTTTCTTACCCGTCTTTACAGCTAAATAAATGGCTTCAATAATTTTCAAATCTTTTAATGCTTCATTACCATCAACGGGTATGACAGGTTGGTTTCCATTAAAAATAATCCCCGCCATTTCATTCATTTGAGTCGTTTGGTGTGTTTGATGAGGGTTATTCAATTTGCCCTTATTGGTACGACCCTCCATAGGTCCGTATCCCGCAGCTGGTTGCAATTCACCAAACCCTTTTTCGGCAGTCATAAAAAATCGGTCCAGATTGTTGATGTTGTAAGAAGATAAGCAAGAGGCAACTGCTCCACTGGGAAATCCCATTTGAAATTGGATAGTTTCATCTACCCCTTCCTTAAATATTTCAAAGTTAGTTTTGGTTTCCTGGGCAGTTACCCAAACCGGCTCTTCGCCTACCAT
>JBIIVV010000343.1:0-2965 GCA_044339235.1 Ferruginibacter sp. | reverse complement strand
CACGTAGGGTTTTGTGCGTGGTGGAAGTTACAAAATGACAATGTTCGAAAGGGGAGCTTAATAAGCCCTTTGCGATTAAGCCAGCAGGGTGAGCCATATCACATTGCACAAAAGCGCCCACTTCGTCTGCTACTTTTCTAATGCGGGCATAATCCCAGTCACGGCTATATGCAGACGCTCCACAAAAAATCAGTTTTGGTTTATGGAGTCTTACTTTTTCTTCGAGTGTAACATAATCAATCAGTCCAGTTTCTTTTACTACCCCATAGAAATGCGCTTCATAGGTTTTGCCAGAATAATTTACCGGAGAGCCATGGGTAAGATGACCTCCCATGCTGAGATCAAGTCCTAGGATTTTATCCCCCGGTTGCAATACTGCTAAAGCTACCGCTGCATTTGCTTGGGCACCACTGTGAGGCTGCACATTGGCATATTCGCAATTAAAAATTTGTTTTAGGCGGTCAATGGCTAATTGTTCCGTTTGGTCTACAAACTCACATCCTGCATAATATCTTCTTCCAGGGTAGCCTTCAGCATATTTGTTGGTCATTACACTACCCGAAGCCTGTATTACCTGAAGAGAGGTAAAGTTTTCAGAGGCAATCAACTCAATTCCTTGGCGTTGACGGGCTAATTCTTTATTAATGATATCAAAAACCAATGTATCTCTTTGCATGTATCTTTTTTATGAATGCAAATATACAAACGTGTGGTTATTTAATAGGGCGAATATGGATAAAAAGCGGTTTATTACTTACATCATTTCCACAAAATGAACTACTTTCACGTTGATTATTCAATAAGGGCTTCGAAACATAAAAAAAATTCGCAGTTGGCGGACTAAGTTTTAAATATGAAGGCGATTATCCCCGTAGCAGGAGCAGGCACCAAACTCCGTCCACATACTTACACACAGCCCAAGGCTTTGATACCTTTAGCTGGAAAAACGATATTAAGTATCATTATCGATCAGTTACATGAAGCTGGCATTCAAGAATTCGTTTTTATTGTAGGATACCTGGGTGAAAAAATTCAGGATTATGTAAAAGTCAATTACCCAGATCTTACTTGCTATTTTGTATTTCAGAATGAAAGATACGGAACGGGTCATGCCATTGATTTGGCCAAAGAGATTGTTGGAGATGACCAAGTACTGATAGTGTTGGGGGATACGATTGCCGAATACGATGTAAAGGCAGTGATTGAATCTGACTACTCCGTGCTGGCTGTAAAAAAGGTAGATGATCCCCGAAATTTTGGAGTTGCAGAGATAGACGAAGAGGATTTTATTAGCCGTGTGGTGGAAAAGCCGGCCATTCCTAAAAGCAATATGGCATTGGTGGGTATCTATAAAATAATTGAGACCCAGTCTCTATTTGTTTGCTTAAAGGCCATTATTGAAAAAGCGGGTATTGGAACCAATGAGCTCAGTTTAACGGATGCAATTGAATGCATGATCCAGGGCGGTGCCAAATTCAAGCCGGTGAAAGTGCAGACCTGGTTTGATTGTGGAAAAAAAGAGACATTGCTTAAATCCAATGCTACCCTCCTGAAAAAATTTGGTGGTAAAGTTATAGGGGTGGAAAATTTTGAGAACACTATCATTATACCTCCTGTTAGTATTGGTGAGGGTTGCGATATTAAAAACTCGGTCATAGGGCCAAATGTGTCCATTGGAGAAAATACCATCCTGAATTATACGATCGTAAGGGAGTCTATTATTGGATCTTTTTCCAAACTCTATGATGTAGTGCTGGACGATTCATTAATCGGAAGTGATACAGGAATTAAGGGGGAAACAAGGTCGCTGAATATTGGCGACAATACAGATATTGCTTTGGGTTAGTCGGTAATTGAAAAATAACAATCTAGCACTTACGAGTTCCTATCACCTTTTCTATCTGCTTTGCAATTCTTTCTCCATCCATAGCAGCGCTTATAATACCTCCTGCATAGCCAGCGCCTTCGCCACAGGGGTACAGATTGATTAATTGAGGGTGCGTTAAAGTATTGATATCTCTAGGGATCCGAATAGGGGAAGAGGTGCGACTTTCTGTGGCAACTACAATGGCCTCATTGCTAAAATACCCTTTCATTTTTTTACCAAAAATCTTAAATCCTTTTGCAAGACAATCATATACAAAATCAGGGAGTACTTCACTCAGTTGAACGGATGTTAGACCTGGCTGGTAGGAGCAAGTAGGCAAAGAGGTGGATAGCCGGCCATTAGAAAAATCAACCATACGCTGTGCAGGGGCTTTAAAATTACCACCTCCTGCAGTGTAACATTGCTGCTCCACCATTTGTTGAAACCACATCAATTGAAGTGGGTTATCACTGTTGTCTTGCGGTAGTCGCGTATTATTTTTTCTTGCATTAACCACATCTGCTATTTCTACCTGCACCACCATTCCACTATTGGCATAAGGATTGTTTCTTTTGGAGGGGCTCCAGCCATTTACCACCAGTTCGCCAGGAGATGTTGCCGCAGGTGCAATGATTCCGCCTGGGCACATGCAAAATGAAAATACGCCTCGTCCGTTTACCTGTTGCACCAAGCTGTAGGCTGCGGGAGGTAAAAAATCGCCCCTACTTGTACAATGGTATTGTAGCTGATCAATTAGCATTTGCGGGTGTTCTACCCTTACGCCCAGTGCAAAAGGCTTTGCTTCGATTGTTATTTTTTTTCGGTGAAGTAATTCAAAAATGTCTCTTGCCGAGTGACCAGTGGCCAGTATTACAGCATCCCCTTTAAAAAAGTCGCCATCTGCAGTACCAACTCCCATTACCTTATCTGCATCTATTACTAGATCGGTAACTTTTTTCTCAAAAATAAATCGTGCCCCACTTGCAATTAATTGCTCCCTCATGGCAGTAATGATATTTGGCAATTTGTTGGTGCCAATATGCGGATGGGCTTCGTATAATATTTTTTCTTCGGCACCAAAATGCACAAAGAGATTTA
>JBIIVV010000341.1:0-2972 GCA_044339235.1 Ferruginibacter sp. | reverse complement strand
AAGGCATCCTGCTAAGCCTGCCAGGTAAAGTTTTTAAACTTGCTTAAAGTCGGTATCACCAGACAATACGTTGACTAAAAAATTGACTGCGACTATTTAGCACGGCCAATTATTGGGTGGGCGTGTACTACTATGGAGCAAAAAAATATGATATCGCAGCAAAATATTTTGAACTAATAGTAAACATGTACCCCTTCGATTATGATGCCAACCATATGCTTGGCTGGGCCTATCTATACTTGGGGAAAAATGCAGAGGCAAAAAATTTATTTAACCTAGCGCTAATGAACCGGCCAGCAGATGCATCCGCAACAGAAGGGTTGGCTAAATGTAAATAACCCCTACCTCAAGACCTTCAGCTTAAAGCGGATTCACAGAAAAACAGCACTGTGAATCCGCTTTTTTATGCCCTCCTTGATTTTTACGCTTAATTAATTTTCAGCCTTTGTTCAATAAATGCCACCGTCAAAGGCTTTTTTACCAGTTTTTGGGTGCAAAGCGATTTTCTTTTATCTTTGCCTATGGCAACAATAAACAACTCCCCAGCTAAAAGCAAATCCAACAGATTTTTCGGTGAAGGTCTAACTTTCGATGACGTATTGCTGATGCCAGCATACTCCCAAGTACTACCCCGCGAAGTAGATATCAGCACTAAACTTACCAAAACCATTACCCTGCATGTACCCATGCTGAGCGCAGCAATGGACACCGTCACGGAGGCGCAGCTCGCTATTGCATTGGCAAGAGAAGGAGGATTGGGCATACTGCACAAAAACATGAGCATTAGCCAGCAGTCGGACCAAGTAAGAAAAGTGAAAAGAAGTGAAAGCGGTTTGATACTAGATCCTGTTACACTTTCACCGGATGCTACTATTGGCGAAGCCATTAAAATGATGCGGGATAATAAAATTGGCGGCATCCCTATTGTGAATAAGGATAATAAGTTAGTAGGCATTTTAACGAACAGGGATATACGCCTAGAGACCAACTTCAAAGAAAAGGTAAGTACTGTGATGACGAAAGAAAACCTCATTACCGCACCTGAAGGAACCAATTTGAAAAAAGCAGAACTGATCTTCAAAAAAAATAAAATCGAAAAATTACCCGTTGTCAATAAATCAGGGGAACTCATTGGCTTAGTTACCTTCAGTGATATTTTAAAATTAAAGTCACACCCCCATGCAGTAAAAGATTCATTTGGAAGATTACTCGTTGGCGCCGGAGTTGGCATTACTAAAGATACGCTAGACAGGGTTGCAGCCTTACACCACGCAGGCGTAGATATTATCTGTTTAGATAGCGCCCATGGACACACCAAGGGAGTAATGGATGCATTAAAACAAATCAAAAAAACATTCAAAGGCATTCAAGTCATTGCTGGAAATGTAGGTACGGCGGCAGGCGCACTCGCACTTGCCAATGCCGGTGCAGATGCAGTAAAAGTGGGTATTGGCCCCGGTTCTATCTGCACCACCAGAATTGTTGCAGGCACAGGTGTTCCCCAAATCACAGCTGTAATGGAAGCGGCGGCGGCATTAAAAAATAAAAATGTGGGTATCATCAGTGATGGCGGCATCAGGTATACAGGAGATATGGTGAAGGCCCTTGCTGCAGGAGCCAGTTGTGTAATGATGGGCAATGTGTTTGCAGGAACGGAAGAAAGCCCTGGAGAAACCATCATTTATGAAGGCCGCCGTTTTAAACAATACAGAGGCATGGGTTCACTGGGTGCCATGGCACAGGGTAGCAGCGACCGTTATTTCCAAGATGTGGAAGCGGATATAAAGAAATTCGTACCCGAGGGGATCGAAGGAAGAGTTGCCTTTAAAGGTCCTTTAAAAGAAATCGTTCACCAATACATCGGCGGCTTAAGAGCGGGCATGGGCTATTGCGGAGCCAGTAATATCAAGGCATTACAAAATGCCAGTTTTGTAAAAATCACCAATGCGGGAATGAAGGAAAGCCATGCACATGATATTGCCATTACCAAAGAAGCGCCGAATTACAGTCGATAAACATTTGGAAATCAGCTGATTTCAGAGATGACATCTTTTTTCAGAGATGACATCTTTTTTAAAAAAGATGTCATCTCTAAAAAAAGGAATACATATCAAAAAATGCTATGAATAAAAAGCTACCTCAAACAGCTTATATCCTATTTAAACCTGCTGCTAGTTTTATAGCTAAAAAAGTAGCGCCCCGACTACTTCTTATTTTTATTTTTTTACATTTCATTTTTTTTACTTTCGCCCAAGATTCATCCCATATTAGAATTTCACTGCTCACCTGTACCCCCGGACAAGATCTCTACGCTACCTTTGGGCATACTGCCATCCGTGTTACCGATAGCAGCAGTGTTACCGACTATGTTTTCAACTACGGAACTTTCAATTTTGATGACGATGGATTTTATACAAAATTCATCCGAGGTAAACTATGGTATTATTTGTCTGTAGAAAATTTCAAAGATTTCAAAGATGCCTACCAGGCAGAAAATCGTGGTATCACCGAGCAACTGCTCAACTTAGATGCTGAAGAAAAAATCGAATTAAGGCTGGCGCTTTATGAAAATGCAAAGGAGCAAAACAAGTTTTATAAATACGATTTCTTTTTTGACAATTGTACTTCCAGAGCAAGGGATATGCTGGTAAAATATAAAACAAATCATCCCGGATTTAAGCCGGTTATGCCCAAGGGAACTAGATTTCGACAGGCAATACATTTGTATCTTGATAAGAATAAAAAATACTGGAGCAAACTGGGTATTGACCTGCTGCTAGGTGCCCCTACCGATGGAATAATGACCACATTGCACTCACAGTTTCTGCCCGACAATTTGATGAAATCGATGGATAGCAGTAACGAAAACCATCCATTGGTGATTTCAACCACTAACCTATACCCAATTACTGAAGCAACTGAAAATGGATCTCTTTTTACCCCCCTATTTGTGTTTTCCCTACTGTTTTGCA
>JBIIVV010000110.1:0-10489 GCA_044339235.1 Ferruginibacter sp. | reverse complement strand
AATATAGCTCCCTAAACTCTGATAGCTGCAGGGTAACCTGGTAACCAAATTTTTTGGACGCCGTAAATATGCCATCATAAAACTTCATGTGTTGATAGGCATGAAGTGAATTATGGTGGATAAAATCCTTGAGCGGGGTTTGTGAGGGAAGATAATGCTTCAGGTGATCTAGCACCTTGCCCTCATCAAAAATTTCCATTTTCATTGGCTGATTATTTTAATGAACGGACTGAACGTTCAACCGGTTTTCTATTTGATACTTTTCGTGAAATCCTTCCAGGGTGCAATTAATATGCTTAAGGGGCGCCTTGATGTCCCTGAATTCTTTGATTAGCTCCAGGATGTCAAAATCAATGTAGTCTGTATTGTTGGCATCAATCACTACAGTTGAATTTTCTGGAAGATGGTCGAGTGTTTCCCGAATAGCGGCTTTGTTTAAAAAGGATACCTCTTCAGACAGCCTAATTTTTATTATGTCCCCGTCGTGATAGGTTTCTTTATGAAAAAAGTAGGAATTTTTGAGGTTGCCATGCAGTATGGCGATGGCGGCTACAACCAATCCGGCAACAACGCCCACCAACAATCCTTCGCCTTTCAAGGGCGGGTACAATCCCAAAAGATCAATACTCAAGATTACCCCTACGGTAATAAAGAACGGGAGGAATTGATATTTTCCATTTTTTGCCATCTGGGTGAAAACAGCAATTTTGCAGAGTTTATATCCCGTCAGCAGCAGTATGGCTGCCAATGATGCCAATGGAATCAGGTTAAGCAATGTTGGAATGGCCACTACGCAAACCAGCAGCAAAAGGCCATGAAATACAGCGGATATTTTAGACTTGGCACCTGCATTTACATTGGCGCTGCTCCTTACAATTACGCTGGTAATGGGCAGCCCTCCGATAAGACCTGATACGGCATTTCCGATACCTTGCGCCATCAGTTCCCTATTGGTATTGGTGACATTTTTTTCGGGATCAAGGTTGTCCACCGCTTCAATGCTTAGCAGGGTTTCCAGTGTGGCGATAATGGCAATCATGACTCCCGTTACGATGACCTTGCTATTTAAAAATCCGCTGAAGTCGGGGAAGGTGAAAAAGCTAAAAAATTCGCCGGGACTGGAGGCCGCCTTGATCTGAACCAGAAATTTATCTGTAACAGCAAGGGGACTTTGCGCAGACTTAAACAATTCATTGATTGCGACAGATACAATTACTGCTACCAATGCACCGGGGATGAATTTAATCCTTTTTTTAATGAAGGGTTTATCCCAAACCAGCATGATCAAGATGGAGACGGCGCAAATGATTATCACCCCGGCATTCATGTGCTGAAGCATTGAAAAACTTTCTCCATCACCTAAGGAAAGCAACTTGCCCAGACTGCCTTTTTCGGCTGCATTATATCCCAAAGCGTGTGGTATTTGCTTGGCGATAATTAATACGCCGATGCTCGTGAGCATACCCTTGATTACACTGGAGGGAAAATAATTCGCAATTCCCCCTAAGCGGGCCAGACCCATTAAAAGCTGCAAAATACCAGCAATCAACACGGCGCATAAAAAAAGGTCGAAGGCCCCGATATTGGTGATGGCAGCCAATACCAGTGCAGCCAGACCTGCAGCCGGGCCACTCACACTCAGCTTGGATCCACTTAAGGAACCGACCACTACTCCGCCAATGATACCCGATATTAACCCGCTAAAAAAGGGAGCTCCTGATGCCAGCGATATGCCCAGACAAAGCGGTAATGCCACTAAAAACACTACCAGACCCGCCGGCAGGTCAGTAACCAAGTTCTTTGTATTCAATTTCATAGAAGCCATTATTTTTTATTTTTTAATTTTTTGTCCACCAAGTAATATTTAGGCAATTCAGAGTTATTGTCCACCGAAGCATCCAAGTCGTTTAAAATGCCGTTTTTGAGGTCGTACACCAATCCGTGTACGGCCAATTTTTTCTTATTGAGCCAGGCATTTTGCACAATGGAGGTTTTGGTAAGATCAAACACCTGTTCTATCACGTTGAGCTCCACTAGGCGATTGCCCCTTAGCTCATCATTTTTGATGGCATCCAGCTCGCGTTGGTGAAGCCGGTATACATCCTTGATGTGGCGAAGCCAATTTTCTACAATACCCAATGGTTTGCTGTCCATTGCAGCAATTACGCCGCCACAACCATAATGGCCGCAGACGATGATGTCGGTTACCTCCAGCACATTCACTGCATAATCCAACACGCTCAACATGCTCATGTCGGTATGGATCACCATATTGGCAATATTGCGGTGTACAAAGATTTCTCCGGGCAATGTGCCAGTAATTTCATTGGCCGGCACTCTGCTATCGCTGCAGCCAATCCATAATACCGGCGGTTTCTGGCCTTTTGATAATTTTTCAAAAAAACTCGGGTCTCTTTCAAGGGTATCGCTTACCCATTTTCTGTTTCCTTCAAATAACTTTTCGTATGTTGATTTCATTTTTTTATTTTATAATATGCTTGATTTCGATGGCTATGGGCACAGTTGATTTATAGTCAAAACTAATTATGGCTCAGTTCAATGAATCGCTTTTGTTATCCAATATTCATTGCTGTACAAATGATGTAAGTGCTAGTGAAAATAAACATTTCGATGATGCCACCTTCCATTACCCTGCCAATAAATTAGCAAAGAAGTAGATGACAAATGTAAAGCGAAAATAGGTTATGCTGTTTTAGGGGGCCGCAGCTCTTCCTTCTGGTGGGGATGTAGGTTCAGTTGGGTACTGAAACAGATGAATTTTTCTTTGTCTGATAATTGAAAGCAGTTAATTAAAACAAAATGGCTTCTGGAAAAAAATTTTTCCTCTTCTAACTGACCTTTTGCCTTCGTTTCTTTTTCAGTATTTTCTTCATCCAAAAGGGAGTTGGAAAATTGGGTATTTTCTTTATTGAATAGGTGCCCATAATCAATCAGCGACTCAATAATGTTTAAATGATTGAGGCAGATTACAACAAATAGAAATATAGTGATTGACTTTTTCAGAAAACGAAGATAAAATTAAGTTATAACAGTTGCCCCGTTAATTTTCTGTTAATTGAATTTCGACACCAACGAAGCCAATAAAACCTTTCAAAAAGAGATTCATTATCTATTCATTTGACCAAAATCTGTCCATTCATTTCGGATAGATTTTGTAAATTTGAATTCATAAAAACTCAAGTTATGAACGTAGCAGAAAAAAAGGCATTGGCAGTTGAAAAATTAAAAGCCCTAGAAAATGAGGTCGCAATTGATGAAATTTTGGAGCATTTGGAAAAATTAGCGAATAATAAGAGAAGTGATTTTGATGCGAAAGTATTTTTTAAAAAGGCTTCAGCTAAATATGACGATGTATTAAGAAAACTTGCTCAGTGATGATTACCAAATCAATGATAATACAATTGCATGAACTTTCGATCAATAAATATGGAGGTTCAAAAGGTATTAGGGATATAGGTTTGATGGAGAGTGCCATTGCAAGACCTTACCAAACGTTTGGCGGGCTTGACTTATATCCATCCGTTTTTGAAAAAGCTGCCGCTTTGGCTGAAAGCATTATTATTAACCATCCATTTGTAGATGGGAATAAACGAACAGGCTATTTAGCTATGTTGGCAATTTTAGAAAATGAGCATACATTTTTGAATGCATCCAATGATGAGCTGTATAATTTGGTAATTGAAATATCTACCGGACAAATTAGGTTTGACCAAATAGTAATCTGGCTAAAAGAGAACTGCTCCCCCGCTTAGATCTTTTGATCAATTTCCTTACACAAGGAATTAAAAATAGCTTCAATACTACCTTCTCCCTTTACCGTAACCACTTTGCCGAATTGATGGTAATAATCTGCCACCGCAGCCGTTTTATTATGATACTCGGTAATTCTTGCTTTTACCACTTCTTCATTCGTGTCATCACTTCTTCCACTGGTTTCACCACGCTTTAATAGCCGGATCATCAATTCTTGCTCGCTCACTTCCATCGCCAACATGGTATTGATTGAAGTTCCTTTCAATTCCATTAATTCATCCAGTGCCGCTGCCTGGGCCGGAGTTCTAGGGAAACCATCAAATAAAAAGCCTTTTACATCCGGATTGGTTTCTAATGCAGAACGAATCATGCCAATCACTACGGCATCTGGCACCAACTGCCCTTTATCCATAAAATTTTTTGCTTCCATTCCCAAAGGACTTTGTTGTGCAATCTCCGACCTGAGTAAATCTCCCGTACTCAGGTGTTTTAAACCATATTTCACAATCAGTTTTTCGCTTTGGGTTCCTTTTCCGCTGCCTGGAGGGCCGAAGAGTATTAGATTTAACATATGTACTGGCTAAAGTTGGTAAAAAACAAAGATAAACCATTTACCATTTATATTAATTAGTCGACCCTCAAAAAGTTTGTTTAGGCGATTTGTCAAAGTAGGTGTTTTGTGCCCTTGAATAAAAAGTGCTTGAAATGGTCAACATCGGCCGTTAAAAAATCAAGGCTGTTTGAGCCAGCACAACCTATAAAGTAACTTACTCTGCCGGCGAGTTCCTTGATTTTAGGCTGATGTTGACCATTTCAGCCTTTTTATTCGCAGGCTTGATTTTTTTTGTTACTTTTTTGCATCAAGGCAAAAAAGTAAAGGATCGCTATTCCGTGCAGGTTTCCAAGCCTATATAGTTTCCTTTTTTTACCAAAAAAACTAGTTGAAATGCAAGATTATTAATCATTTGGTTGATTATCCAGTTGTTCTTTATTGATTCATTTTGATCAAAAGCTTTATCGAATGGCACTTTTCAACTTTTTGAGGGTCGACTAATTAGTTGAAATTTTAATTCCATCTTGGAATCATTGAATCATATAGCCTGTAGAATCAAGTCAGCAAGGCAGACAAAAAATTAAGGCGCTATTCAACTTTTTAGCAAGCAATCCGTTATCTTACAGGTATCTAAAACGAGAATTACATTGTATATGAAAAATTCAGTTTACCTTTTTACGGCAATTTTGTTCCTAGTCATAGGATGTAATTGTTCATTCAACAATAAAATAGTTTCTACCGTGGATAATAACCAACCAAACAATGACCTGCATTTCGATTCGGATACCACTAAATTGCCCCTGAGCAATGCCGAATGGAGAAAAATTTTGCCTGCAGAAGTCTATGCCATTGCAAGGGAAAAAGGTACCGAAAGGGCTTTTACGGGGAAGTATTATGAGCATAAAGAGGTAGGAACGTATTACTGCGCTGCATGCGGCCATCCCTTGTTCAATAGCAATGGGAAGTTTGAAAGCAGTTGCGGTTGGCCTAGTTTTTTTGAGCCCATCAGCAAGGGAAGTATCATTTATGCCGCCGACAATACTTATGGAATGAAACGCACAGAAGTGATGTGCGGCAGGTGTAAGTCGCACCTCGGACATGTATTTGATGATGGCCCTCCTCCAACAGGTTTGCGGTATTGCATCAATTCAGTGATATTGGATTTTGATAAGGCAAAAAAAGCTGAAAAAAACTTTACAAAATAATTGCTGACACCAGCAAGGCAGCTATCTAATTGGCTTCAACCATTTGTTTGGTGAGTTACCCTTATACCCCAACTTCATATTCTAAAATTCGCTTTATGAGAAAATCAACGATAATCCTAGCATTACTGGTTGTTGCCAATAGTTTGCACGCACAGAAAATTGCTACTGGCCAATTTAGTAATTTGAAGCCTCGAAGCATTGGTCCAGCCGGCATGAGTGGCCGCATTACCTCCATTGACGCCTTGCATAGCAATCCGGATATTATCTATTTGGGCTCTGCATCGGGGGGAGTATGGAAAACAGAAAATGGAGGAAGCAGTTGGCTGCCGATTTTTGACGAGCAACCCATTTTAAATATTGGTGCCGTTGCCATTCAGCAATCTAATCCCGCTGTTTTGTGGGTGGGTACCGGCGAAGGCAATCCCAGAAACTCATTGAACTTAGGCGGCGGTATTTATAAAAGTCTGGATGCAGGTAAAACATGGAAATTAAAAGGACTCGAAAAAACCAGCAATATTCACCGGGTAATTATTGACCCTACGGAACCCAATACCGTTTATGTGGCAGCCATCGGTAATCCTTATGCAGAACATCCGCAACGAGGAGTGTATAAAACTACCGATGGAGGAAATAGCTGGAAATTAATTTTGCATACCAATGATACCAGTGGCTGTGCCGAATTGGTAATGGACCCCAGTAATCCTAATAAGTTGATAGCCAATATGTGGCAACACCGACGCACCCCCTACAGCTTTAAAAGCGGTGGACCTGGAAGTGGATTATACATGACCTATGATGGAGGAAAAACCTGGGAAAAACTAGGAAAGAAACAGGGATTGCCGGAGGGTGATTATGGCCGAATAGGCATTACCATTTCTACCAACCAGCCAAAGCGGATATATGCATTGATGGAAGCAACCAAAAACGGATTGTATAGAACCGATGATGGAGGTGCGAAATGGGAATTGATAAATAGCAATGCTGCTGATGTAACCAATCGACCGTTTTATTTCCAGGATATCCGGGTTGACCCGTTGAATGAAAATCGTTTGTATAATATCAATCAAGTTATTAGCATGAGTGAGGATGGTGGTAAAACCTTTCAAAATGTGATTCCATATTCAGGTATTCACCCCGATCACCATGCATTTTGGATTCATCCTACCAATCCCAATTTTATTATTGATGGCAATGATGGTGGAATCGGCGTGAGCCACGACCGTGGCCGCACTTGGAAATTTGATGATCAATTGCCGGTAGGCCAGTTTTATCATATCAGTGTAGACAATGAATTGCCCTACCATGTGATGGGAGGAATGCAAGACAATGGTAGTTGGCGGGGACCGGCCTATACCTGGGTAGAGGGCGGTATTAAAAATTATTTTTGGGATAATATTTGGAGTGGCGACGGCTTTGATATGTCGCCTGATCCACAAGATGCCAACTGGGTATATGCCATGTCGCAAATGGGCGGATTGGGTAGATACAATGTAGCTACAGGGGAGCAAAATAGCCTTCAGCCACCAGAAACGGATGTTAAAAAAAGGCTTCGATTTAATTGGAATGCCGCTTTTGCACAAGCTCCGGATGCTGCCGCTACCATTTATTATGGAAGTCAGTTTGTTCACAAAAGCACTAACAAAGGCTTTACTTGGCAGATTATTTCGCCAGACTTAACAACCAATAATGCCGCGCAACAAAAGCAGGATGAAAATGGCGGACTGTCATTGGATATTACGGGGGCTGAAAATTACAATACCATTCTTTGTATCGAGCCTTCTACTAAAGACAAAGAAGTTATTTGGGTAGGCACCGATGATGGGAATGTGCAGTTAACAAAAGATGGCGGAAAAACTTGGACCAACTTTCGCGGCAAAATTGCAGGCATGCCCTTGGGCGCTTGGATTCCACAAATAAGGGCCAGCAGGTACCATGCAGGCGAGGCAATGATAGTATGCAATGATTATAGAAGGGGCGACTTTACCCCCTACATTTTTCGTACCACTAATTTCGGTCAAACATGGGAAGCCATATTGGATAGCACCAACGTAAAAGGATATGCGCTTTGTGTACTCCAGGATCCGGTGGAGCCCAACTTGATTTTTGTAGGAACTGAAAAAGGCCTTTGGGTTAGTTTCGACAAAGGGACCAGTTTTGAGCAATGGAAAAATGGTTACCCTTCCGTTTCCACCTACGACCTAGCGATTCAGGAAAGGGAGGCAGATCTTTGTATTGCTACCTTTGGAAGGGCGATGTATGTGATGGATGACATTCGACCATTGCGCAAATTTGCCGCAAATGGCGGCATCGCCCCCAAAAAAAAGCTGGTAGTTTTTGAAGCCCCTACAGCATACGAGGTTCAGTTTAAAAATAAATCGGGGTACGACTACAGCACCTGGGGATTGTATGAGGGAAAAAATAGAAATCGCGGAGCTGCCTATTCTTTTTACATTCAACCTCCAGCAAAAAAAGACAGCGCCAATTCGTCCAAATCAGATTCGGTGTGGGTAAAAATCTACAACTCGCAAAACGATTTAATAAGAACCTTTCAAATGAAGGCCGATACCGGCTTCAATAGAAATTATTGGGGTTTTGAAACCAAGGGTTTCCGTGGACCAGGGTCTGCAAAACCAACCGCTACCTCAGTTGAGCCGCAGGGAGATTTATCCGTATTTCCCGGCACCTATAAAATGGTAATTTCATTGGGAAAGGAGTTGGATTCAACCAGGATAGTTGTACAATCTGCTCCGGGTCAGGATATATCCAAACAGGTATATGAAGCAAAAATGGCTGCATTGACCAGACTTGAAAAAAGCATTGGTAAAGTAGTGGACATCACCGATCGCCTAACGGAGGCGGATGAAATGATTGCCAAAGTAGAAGCTCAATTGAAAAATATAGAAGGCGCTGAAGCAGATAGTTTGCTCAAATTGGGCAAGGTAATGACCGACTCCATAAAAAAAATCCGCAATTTTATCCTTGGCACCCCTCATGAAAAACAGGGCTATGGCGCACCCTACGAAATTACCGTGAATGCTAGGTTGAGCACTGCCAAATGGGAACTGTTGGGGAAAAACAAACTGCCCGATGCACAGGAATTTGCTTTAATAGAAATGGCGGAACAAGTGGTGGCAGAAGCCATACAAAAAGCCAATGGTTTTTTTAATGGCAAATGGAAGCAGTATCGGCAACAGGCAGGGGTTACCCCAATGAAAATTTTCAAAGATTTTAAGGAGATTGAGTAAATGCAAGCGGGTTCAACAACCAGCCTGAACTTTCAATAGGTTAGGCTGCTAATTTTTACAGTTCAAAAAAATGAAAGGTTTCAACGGATCTTTGCGGAGGGTGTTGCGAAGAACCAGTGGGTTATGAACCACTTTGTATTTATTAAGGTCCAGTACTTCATGGGCAATCACCAGGTTGTTGAGTCGCTCAGTAGTTTGCAGTATTTCGTGCAACCAGTCC
Organism: Ferruginibacter sp.; assembly: GCA_044339235.1. Taxonomy (GTDB): domain Bacteria; phylum Bacteroidota; class Bacteroidia; order Chitinophagales; family Chitinophagaceae; genus Ferruginibacter. The sequence goes on along the minus strand of JBIIVV010000110.1, from coordinate 1,492 downwards.
ACCGTTTCTTCGATAACTTGGGGGCTCAGCAGTTCTTGCTTAAACAGTACCAATAAATCCCGATTTGATTTGTTCATGAAGATGCTTTTAAACTACTGTTGTTGAAATTTAATATCCTACCAATCCTTTTTTACTAGGACAACCACATTGATTTTTTTTTAAAGCAATACAGGAAGTCAACAAAACTGAAGCAATAAGTATACCGAAAAAGAAAATGCTACAATAATGTTTCATGGTGACGGTTTATCAAATTAAACTATTTTCACAAATATTTATTGTGTTAGTAGCATGAATGATCAGCAAGATAGCCATTTTTTAAAAAAAAATAACATTTTAGTGGTTCCCCTCGACTGGGGATTAGGCCATGCTACCCGTTGCATCCCAATTATTCAATCCCTATTGGAAAACGGTTGCCGGGTGATTATTGCTGGAGAAAATGCCACCCAGCGTCTTTTGAAGCATGAATTTCCGCAATGCACTTTTCTACCATTAAAAGGGTACCGAATTGGGTATAGCCGAAAAAAATATTGGCTGCCGATCAAAATGGCCCTACAAATTCCGCGCATACTGCTGCGCAGCTATCAAGAACATCGCTGGTTAAAAAAAGTTGTGCATCAATATTCCATCAATGCGGTAATCGCCGACAATCGATTTGGTTTATTTCATTCTACCATTCCATCGGTGTATATCACGCATCAGTTGCTGATCAAAACGGGCCATCGGTTTTCTGAAAAAATACTGCAACAAATACATAGCTGGATAATTAGGCAGTATACCCATTGCTGGGTACCTGATTTTGCGGGCAAGGAAAATATTGCCGGCGAACTATCGCATCCTGCCCATTGCCCATCCAATGTTCAATATATTGGCTGTTTATCGAGATTATCGCCAATGGACAATCCCGTAAAAAAATTCAATCTCTTGTTGCTCTTGTCGGGCCCCGAACCACAGCGGAGCATTTTTGAAAAATTGTTGTTGGGTCAATTGAAACAATATAGCGGAAAGGTACTGTTGGTGAGGGGGCTACCCGAAAATGTTGGCAAGGAGGGCAATGCAACTGTTGAATCTGCTACGCTCACCATTGAAGACCATCTTGCTGCAGCGCAGCTAAATGAAGCCATACAGCAAGCGGAGATGGTGATTTGCCGAAGTGGCTATACCACTATTATGGACCTGATCAAAATTGGTCAAAAGGCAATATTGGTGCCTACGCCCGGACAAACTGAGCAGGAGTATTTAGCGCGGCATTTAATGGCGCAAGAATTTTTTTATGCAACAACACAGCAGCATTTTGTGTTGGTAGATGCATTGAAATTGGCGGCCGATTTTAATGTTGAAATGCCGAGGCTTGATATGGATCAATATAAAAAACGGGTAAATCAATTTGTGCAGTCACTTTAAAGTCGCAACTTTACAGTTCAATTTTTTTTGTGCAAATAAAAGCGAAAGCGCACCTGGGCTTGCTCAGCGCAAATATCTTCTTTTCCATTAA
>JBIIVV010000340.1:0-2995 GCA_044339235.1 Ferruginibacter sp. | reverse complement strand
CCGTTCCTTTTGCTTCTTCTACAGTGATAACCCCTTCTTTACCTACTTTAGTCATTGCCTGTGCAATTAACTTACCAATTTCGCTATCGTTGTTGGCAGAAATAGTAGCTACCTGCTCAATCATTTTGCTGTTGCTACCAACATCTTTTTTCTGAGCAACAAGGTTTTCAACTACGGCTCTTACCGCTTTGTCGATACCGCGTTTTAAATCCATTGGATTAGCACCTGCAGCAACCATTTTCAAGCCTTCGCTGATAATACTTTGTGCAAGCACAGTAGCTGTAGTAGTACCATCACCTGCAATATCTGCAGTTTTTGACGCTACTTCTTTTACCATTTGAGCACCCATATTTTCAATTGGATCTTCCAATTCAATTTCTTTAGCAACAGTAACACCATCTTTTGTTACTTGTGGAGCGCCAAACTTTTTTTCAATTACAACATTACGACCTTTAGGTCCTAAGGTTACCTTAACTGCATTAGCCAAAGTATCAACGCCCTTTTTCATTCTGTTACGGGCCTCAATATCGAAGAATATCATTTTTGCCATATACTTAATTTGAATATTTGAAAATTAAAAATTTGAAAATGCAATAGCAATTTTCATGTTGATTGGTTGGCTACTTAAACGATTGCCAAAATATCGCTTTCTCTCATGATCAGGTATTCGATACCATCAATCGTGATTTCAGTTCCAGCGTATTTACCATATAATACGGTATCGCCATTTTTTACTGTTACAGGTTCGTCCTTCTTACCTGGACCTGCTGCAAGTACAGTACCACGTTGTGGCTTTTCTTTTGCAGTATCAGGAATAATTATCCCACCGGCAGATTTTTCCTCTGCAGCAGCTGGTTTTACAATCACCCTGTCATGCAAGGGCGTAATGCTTAGCTTCTTAGCCATAATTGTATTAATTTTTGATTAGTTGAAAAAGTAAACCCTGCAATTTTGCCGGGCAGCAAAGGTAAGCCAATTTCATACCAACTCATTTAATAAAGAATAGTTGTCATATTTTATACAAAATAAAAGGATTTAAAGGGGTTTTAATGAAAATTAGTCAGCTATTATGGGAATTTGGTAGGGTATTTTGTCAGTAAACTAGTTCCAAAAAGTAATAAATGCGTAAAAATCAGTTCACCCTCCCTATTTAAAAAAGATAGTTTTACATAGACTGAATGGCAGAAAAAAAGGGGGTGGAGGCATTAATAAATGAATAAAAATGGCAAGTCAAATAAAATGAACCCAAAAAAGCATTGAATGTAAAATTTAAAAGGCGGTAAAATGTTTACCTTTGCAACTCAAAAGTTCTTATTAAAATGATCAGCAGAAGAAATATCCGGGTTAAAGTAATGCAAAGCCTTTACGTATTAGACAGCATTAGTGGTGACCTAAAACCCGGTCAAGCGGTTAATTTATTAAAAAAACAGATCGACCAATCCCGTCAACTTTTTGTATACCTCATTTACTTTATTAGTGAAGTAGCAAGATATGCCGAGAAAGATGCCATCAAAAAGGCATCCAAACACCTACCTACTCAAAGTGACCTCAATATCAATACCAAGATTGTAGGCAATGAATTGATTTGGAAAATATTGGAACTGCCCAGTTACAAGGCTGCAGTAGCAGAAATTAAACCTCAATTGATTGCAGATGATGAACTTTTACGAAAGACTTACATCGCCTTGATTGAATCTGAAGAATACCAGGATTATATTGCTGTAAATAGCAGAGATAAAAAAAGTGAAAAAGATATTCTGGAATTCATCTTTACCAACCTTATGCTGCCCAATGAAAATTTCATCGGTCATGTGGAGGAGCATTTTATTAATTGGGATGATGATGCAGAAATGATGAATATTCTTATTCAAAATTTTTTACAAAAACATGCCAACTATGATCTAAATGAAATGGTGAGTAAGGAAAAATGGGATTTCGCCAAAAGCTTGCTGGAAACCACCCTTGAGAAAAAAGAAGTGAGTATGGAACTGCTAAAACCTAAATTAAAAAACTGGGATGCAGAAAGAATCGCTTCATTAGATTTGATTATCATTCAAATGGGCATTAGTGAATTTTTATTTTTTGAAACAATCCCCACCAAAGTAACCATTAATGAATACATTGATCTTGCAAAGGATTATAGCACACCTCAGAGTGGGCAATTTATCAATGGCATTCTTGACAATATTCATAAAGATCTGACTGCGGAGGGAAGGATTCATAAAAAGAATTTTAAGAACAGTACTTTATAAGCTGCGTAATTGTATAATCAACACAATTAATTATACAATATTTTTTTAATATAACAATCTGCAATTGGGCAGGATGAATAACATAAGTTCTTATTTAATAACTTTACAAAATAAACAATCAACTTGAATAAATGCTTTTGGGCAATATCATTGATTACTGCTTTCACCGCTTGCAACGGTCCAAGAAATGATAAAGCAGTAAATGAGGCAAAACTGGCTGAAATAGCTTTGCATGACACTACCCAGGTGCAATTGATTGATAGTATTTATGATTTTGGTATGGTAAACGAAGGGAAAAAGGTTACCTACAATTTTCGATTTAAGAATGCCGGCAAAAAACCTTTGGTTGTACTCAGTGCCTCTGCTAGCTGCGGATGCACCATTCCGGAAAAACCGGAAAGACCGATAATGCCAGGAGATACCGGTTTTATAAAGGTTGTTTTCAATAGTGCTGGTAAAATAGGATACAACCAAAAAAGCATTTCGGTGATCGCCAATACCAACCCTGATTTTCCGATATTGGTTTTAACCGGAGAAGTTAAATAACATTTTTTTTTAATAATTAATATTCAACAACATGTATTTACAAGGAATTTTATTAAACATGGCACAGGGGTCGGCGCAAGGTGGAAGCAGCAGCTTTTCATTATTTTTTATGGGTGCCATGATTTTGGTATTCTGGCTTTTTATGATTCGCCCCCAAGCTAAAAAGGCCAAGCAACAAAAAACTTTTATTACCGATC
>JBIIVV010000109.1:0-10587 GCA_044339235.1 Ferruginibacter sp. | reverse complement strand
TAATAAGTATTTCTATTTATACAGGGTGGTTTTCATTTTGCCAGATTCCTGTTCAAAAGGCCCCTGAAACAATATTATTATGCAAAAATAATAAATAAAGATAACTTTATCCTTTATTATTTTAAATTAATCATTCATTGGGAGAAAATATAGTAATGCAAACTCGGTGGTTAAAGACTGGCTAACCTTGATTTGAGGCTTTTAGTACTAAGGGATTACTACAGAATCTAATTAAAAACATACCAAATGCTAAGTATCACTAAGATTGTTAATTTTGAAATGGCCCATGCCATCCATGGCTATTTAGGTGCCTGTAAAAATATCCATGGTCATTCCTACGAATTACAGGTAACCATCACCGATGGAAAGGCAATCAATGAATATATTCCTGCACCAGGATTTATCATAGATTTTAAAGAATTAAAGAATTGCATTACTAAACACATACTGAAAACATTTGATCATTCACTTTTATTATCAACAGCCTACTTAGCAGAACACCCAGCGCTTCGCTCTATGGAAAATCTACTTGAATGGGAAATAGAACCAACTGCTGAAAATTTACTGATATATATAAAAAAAACACTATTCAAAAATCTACCCAACGGCACCAGGTTAATAAAACTGAAGTTATTAGAAACAAAGGATTCTTTTGCAGAGTGGTCAAATGAGTTGCATTTACTTTAAAATAATTAGTCTAATTTTAAAAAATATCTTATGTTTTCGAAAGCTACAGAATATGCATTAAGGGCAACCATTTATCTGGCAAAAAAAAGCAGCCCAGATAAAAAAATAGGTATTGGTGAAATCGCAAAAGCCATTGATTCTCCACCATCCTTTACTGCCAAAATATTACAATCACTTACCAAAGACAATATATTGGTAAGCTCAGTTAGGGGACCTCACGGAGGTTTTTTTCTGACAGAAAATGCTAAAAAACTTCCGGTGCGTGCTATTTTGATAGCGATGGGAGAAGATGAAGTATTGGAAAAATGTGTGCTCGGCTTAAAAAGATGCTCTGAGGTTCAACCCTGCCCCATGCACGAACAATACAAATCGATTAAGCAACTATTGATTAAATTATTTACAAATAAATCCATTCAGCAACTTGCCAATGAAATCAAGGAGGGAGAAGTCTATATTAGCAACAAAATCAACTATCAATAATCTATCCCGAAAAGGGTACTTACAATCTAACACGATCGATTTGTAAACAACTAATAAATACAATTAAAATAATTATATAACTATAAAACTATTGATTATCAACCAATTATAAACTTATTTAAAAACCTACAATAGCCGATTAGTTAAAAATAGGGGCTTGCATTTTACTTCAAATTACAGCGTAAACAATGAAGGGGCAGCAAGATTTCTTACTATCCTGAATCAAAAAAGGAATTTAATAAACTAAGCCAATTCCATTTAACTAATCTTTTGAAATAAAAAAATCAATAATTTAGCATATATTTTCCTAAACGTCCTATTTTGATCGCTCACAAATTTTTGATTTGACAACCACTTGTATAATTCTTATTTGCCTTTCTTTCATCGCAGGATTTTTAACTGCCTGGGCCTTGCGTTCCATCATATTAGTCAAAATAAAAAAATCAAAAAACAGTATTGAAGGTTTTCTTAAAAGTGAAAAACTGATGAAGGAAACTTTACAAAAAGAAAACAGCTTACTTTATCAATCGAAGCAAAGCACTGAAAATGATTTTTTAAAAAAACTGAATGAAGCGCTAGCCATTATCAAAATGCAAGAACAGGATATCTTATTGCTTCAGAAAAGCAATGAAGAAACAGAAGCACTGATGCTGGCTGGGTTACCAGGTCTCAATGACCTAAAGTTTAAATTATTAGAGGCCAATAATACGATCGCTCGTATCAAAGGACAAATGGAATTAAAGGGGAAAGAGACCAAAAAATCACCCGATCAGTAGAACTTACCAATCCTTCCATTTTATTAGGTGCCCTTAAAATTTTCATATACTAAAATTTAACATTGAAATTGATACCCGTATGTTAAATTTGCATTATCATTTACCCAATTTATATTAACATGTCTACCAAACAACCTACAGTAAATAAAATATCTACTCCAAAGAAAACCTTATTAGCGGAAGTAGCGCTTCAAATTTCAAAGGCTGTGCCCACTTTAAAAGCATTGCTGGGAGAAAAGAAATTTGAAAAAAGAATCAAAAAAGCTGCAAAATTGCTGATTGATGGAATAAAAGCAACTGAGCCAACAAAAGCAGCCATAACAAAAACTGCTCCCATTCAAATACCTGTAGCAAAAAAAATAGCTACCCCAAAGAAGAAGTTGGTGAAGGCTGTTCCTGTAAAAAAATCGTAAATAAGTAATCGCCAACGACCTGCCGGATTGGAACTGAAAATCCCTACAAATAGGTAAATTTTCTAACCAATACTTAATTTATGCTGGAGTAACCTTTTCAGTCAGGATTGCATTTTTTCGTCTGTAAAAGAAGATTACGGTAAAAAAAAGGATTCCTAAAGAAACTGCGGATTGTGCATATGAAAAATTAATTAGCAGCTTACTCCAGTTTAATCCACTCATAAAAAATTCCTTATACAAGGTTAAGCCTACACTTCCCAGATAACCAGTAGCATCGCAGATATAAACAAAAAATCCTGCATTGGCTTTCATCCTAAACAGTGCGATGGTTCTTTCAAACAAAGCTACCTGCATTGGGATGTATGCAAGAAACAATCCCATTCCTAACAACAGCATCCACCAGAAAGCGGAAAGCACATGCAGCTGAAACAAGAAAGTAGACATCGCTCCCAATAAAAGACCAAAACCTATCAGGCCGGTAGTGACCCAAAAACCCTTGATATTACTTTTAATCAGCGATAAACTGGCTAGTACAATTAATACAATCAAACCAGTGATTGTTTCTGTTTGTGCAAAAACATCTTTGTTCCATTTACCCTCGATTTCCTTCCATATTTCCACGGAAAAATTATCTCTAAAATCACGCATAGTAGCAAGCAAGGCGTATATGACAATAAACCCAAGTAACCCCAATCCATAATCACGAAGCACTTTTCTTTTATCTTCTTTACTCATGGGTGTGCGGGCTGATCTTGAAGCAATATCTTCGGGAGTGGGTGCTGGTATTACTGAAAGCATCCAAACAAAAAACAAAAACAGGGGAAGGAAAATTAAACCGATAACCGGTGGAAGCCAAAATTCAGAAATAGCAGGTACCCAACCATGCAAATAAAAATAAAACGTTTTTAGAATACCGGAAGAAATGATTAGACTAATACTTAAACCGGTACCCAATACTTCGGTAAATCTGCGGCCCTCTAGGTAACTAAAAACAACTCCCCAAACCATGCCCAGTGGCAGGCCATTTACAAACAGAAAAATAAAATTGTATGGATAGGGAACCAGCCCAAAAAACAATAAGGCTACCTCTGCAATTAGAATGAGCACAATAATCAAATTCCTTCTACTAGAAGCTTTTAATTCAGATATCACTTTGATGCCTGCAAATTTTGACAACATGTATCCGAATACCTGCGCTATAATCAATACCGCTTTATAGTCAATCCCCCAAAGCGTATACTCACTATAGGTACCGGCACTGAATGGCTTTCTAAATGCATACATACAGAAATAAGTTCCGAAGGCAGCAATCATGCACCAAACAATAAAAAAACCTTTGGAGCTGGAAAGTAGTTGTTGGAGTTTAGATCCGGTAGTAGTTGACATATTTTTCAAAATTTCAAATAGGATGATTTTATAAATATACTGGACAAGAAAATAAACCTCTTTTCAATGTTATTCAAAGTAGCATAATTCATGTATACTACCTCAGTTTTTTTGGAACAGCGCATTTTCAACTAGCGCTCCCACCACCCTAATTCTATACCAGTTAGCCGCTTCGTTTTTGTGATCTAGCCAAGGCACATTTATCCAACCATTCTTTACTGAAAGGATCTATTTTTCCAAACCGATTGATATTGAAATGGGTAAAATCAAATGGATTTGGCTTACCTGCAATCATCTCCGCAAATGCAAGTCCCACACCTCCTGCCACAGAAATACCCGCACCTGCACAGCCTGTTGCCGCGAACAGTTGCTGCACTCCAGGCACAATACCCATACTTAAATTATTATCCGGCGTATAGCCTGAAAAACCTGCCATATAATATTTGAGTCCGATATCATATACCCTTGGAAAAAAACGGGCAAGTTGATCTATGACCTCCGAGAGATCCCCCACCCCTTTGTCGGGGCTAAACAAAAATTCGCTAATATCAGAGGGTATATCGGAGGGCGAGGTTGTAAAAGACTTTGATTCGCGGATACCAAAAAGTAAACTTCCACCTTCGGGCCTTGCATATGCTTGTACGTCGGGTAAAATAACAATGGGAGAGTTGACTGGAAAAAGATCATTTCTTTCCGTGATCCAGTATTGACTTCTCACGGGTGCCATCGGCAAACCAACGCCCACTTGCATAGCAAATATTGGCGACCAGGCACCTGCAGCAATCACCACCGCATTAGCATATATATTTCCGGCTGAGGTAGCAACTCCAATAGCCGTATCTCCTTCCATTAAAATTTCGTTAACTGCTACTCCCTGTCGTATATCAGCGCCCTGCATTTTTGCACAGCGAGCAAAGAATGTGCCTAGGAGATAAGGATCGCAATAGGATTCAAGGGGCATAAAGCCAGCCTTCAAAATATTGTCAGCGTTTATCCAGGGAGCTTTTTGGTGAACAGCTGATTGACTCAGGTAAACAGTGGGCTCATCGAATTCTGCAGCAACTTCCATCAAGGCATCTAATTCTTTCACGCTTGACTCGCTTGCTGCAAGGTGAAGTACCCCCACCTGCTTCATATCCATACTTTCATTTAACTGCTTTTCCATCTGTGCAACTGCACGGTAGGTTTCCAATGAAAGGGGGATAAAATGTTTTTTCGTTCGGATACGAGTAACCAACGCTGCTGCACGACTGGTAGCTGCATTGCAGATCTCATTGCGTTCAAGTACAATGACTTTTTTTCCGGGATTATTTTTTGTATAATAGTAAGCAATGGCACAACCAAATACGCCAGCTCCAATAATTACCGCATCTGCCTTTTCCGTATTTTGTACACCCATGGTAGATAAAAGATTTTTTTTAAACAATCAATTATTGCATCACCTCTTTTACCGCAGCCACGAGTGCTTTCACATCATCGGGGAAAATCTGACCAATATTTCCAATACGAAATGCATCTGCTTTGCTAAGCTTGCCAGGATAAATCACAAATCCACGATCATTGAGCTGATTATAAAAATCATCAAAATTAAACGGCTTATCGGTAGGGTATAAAAAAGAAGTGATAATATGTCCTTGTATTTCGGGACGCAAATATTGTTTGTAGCCAAGCGCTGCCATACCCTCATCCAATACTTTTTTGTTGGTTTTGTAGCGGGCTTCTCTTGCCTTTACCCCACCTTCCGCTTCCAGCTCTTTCATTGCTTGGCGAAAGGCCATAATACTAAGGGTTGGAGGTGTAAAACGAAACTGACCATTGCTTTCCAATCCATTCCATTGATCATACAAATCAAGGCTCAAGCCTCTTCCCTGTCCTTTTGCTTTTTCTAATTCGGTTCTTTTACACAAGGCAAAGGAAAATCCAGGAACCCCTTCAATACACTTGTTGGAAGAGGATACCAGAAAATCAATATGCATTTGCTGCATATCCATTTCCACGCCGCCAAAACTACTCATTGCATCCACAATAAAAACCTTGTTATGATTCTTACAAACAGCACCAATGGCTTCAATTGGATTAAAGAGACCAGTAGTAGTCTCGCTATGAATACATGCCACATGGGTTATGCCCGGATGCGCTTGCAGGTATTTTTCAGTAGCCTCCGGTGTAACGATTTCATCTTCTTCAAAACGCAACACTTCGTGATGAATCTGGTTGATTTTAGCCATCTTAACAATTCGTTCGCCATAAGCACCATTCACCAAAATGAGCAAGTTGTCATTGGCTCCCACCACACTGCCTATCACACTCTCCACGCCAAATGTACCCGACCCCTGAACGATTACGCACTCATAACCACCCTCCTTGGATACATGCGCCAGTTCCAATAAACCATTTCGGATATCCTTTACAGCTAGTAAAAAAGCATGATCTCTCGAGCCCATATCTTCCAGCATGGCTTCCTTCACAGTTTTAGAAGTCGTTAGCGGTCCGGGGGTAAATAATAATTTTTGCATCGTCGTTTTTTTTAAAGTGTTGTTTTCTAAAAATAAAATACCAAGAAAAGTTTTGTCCAATAAAGTTTTCGATAGCCTGGAGATTGGACAAAATAAAAAACTTTTCAAATACCTAACTCCAAAAAGCCCCATAGGGCAACAATAATATTACCATGGCATGGAGAAGGTTTTCACAAATGTGAAACATTTCATTGCTTCAATCACTCCCTCCTTAATGCCCAGGCCCGAATCCTTGATTCCTCCAAAAGGAGAACTTTCAATTCGATAGCCCGGAACTTCATTGATATTAACGGTACCTACTTTCAATTCTTTAATAAAGCGAATAGCATGCTGCATATTATTGGTAATGATTCCACTAGACAAGCCATAAGCGGTGGAGTTACTCAGTGCAATGGCGTCATCAATATCTTTAAAACTAAGAATAGGAGCCAAAGGGCCAAATGATTCCTGCATCACCATATCTGCATTGCGGGGAACATCCGTTACTACCGTCGGTTCCATTAAAGCGCCAGTGCGTTTACCACCGAGTAAAATTTTTGCTCCTTGTTCAACTGCCTTGTTTAACACCGTTTCCAGGTAAATGGCAGAGGCTTCATCAATCACGGTACCTACTACTGTTGCAGGATCAGATGGGTCGCCACACAAATATGTTTTTGATTTCTCCACAAATTTTTGAATGAATTCATCCTTTACTTTTTCGTGCACGAGTATCCGTTTTACTGCGGTGCAACGCTGTCCGCTATTTCGGTATGAACCCTCAGCAGCCAAATACACGGCGGTATCCATGTCAGCATCTTCCAAAATAATGATGGGGTCATTTCCACCCAATTCAAGAATTACTTTTTTATAGCCTGCAGTAACTGCAATTCGTTTGCCCACTGCTACACTTCCGGTAAAAGAAACGATCTCTACCCGAGGATCCTTTACTAGTGGCTCTGCTATTTCGTTGGTTGGTCCCAACAAGGTACTGAGCATATAATGAGGTAATCCTGCCTCATACAATAACTCTGTAAACTTGATGGCCGTTAACGGAGTTTTTTCTGAAGGCTTTAAAATTACCGGTGTACCCACTGCGATAGCAGGTGCAATTTTATGTGCCACTTGATTCAACGGATGATTGAACGGAGTTATGCAAAGCGCCAATGACAATGGCTCACGGGTAGTAAATATTTTCCTTGCCTTACCTGTTGGGGAAATATCACAAGAAAAAATCTGTCCATCATCCTTGAGGCTTTCCATTGCTGCAAACATCAATACATCATGTACCCGGCCGGTTTCATAGATAGCCTCACGAATGGCCAATCCAGATTCGGCACTCATGATTTTTGCAAATTCATCTTTGCGCTCCATCAGCAGTTGCCTGGCTTTATCCAAAATGCTAAAACGGTCGTAGCGGGTTAATTTTTTACCGCCTTTCAAACCTGCCTCTACAGCAGCTTCTGCGTGGGAAGCATTGGCCAATACGACCGTGCCTACCACCCTATTATCGAATGGGCTTTTTACTTCCAATATATTTTGCGACTCCACTTTTTTACCCGCTACATAACAATGCATATGTACTGCTGGGATAATATTACTGTTAGCAGCTGGATTAGCTTGTACCATTTCTTTTTCACTCATGACTTTTATTTTTAGTTGGTTCCATTTACTGTAAAATCAAAAATATCGAAGTTGCGCGGATCGCCTGCAGCTTTCATTTTATATGCAGTATTGAGCGGATGTGAAATAATCATCGGCACCATTTCTTCATATCTACCACCATGAGATCGAAGGGATCCGTCCAAAGCCGACAAGTCGTGGTACTGTGGCCTTCTGCCTACTACTACATCTCTGCCCGACATCACTACCAGGTCACCGATACGATCTTCCGGTTGCTCGAGCACTCTTGCAGCAGTTGCTTTATCATACACTTCAGTTATACCCGGCTGTAGTATCAACCAATCTTTAATAGCGCCCACTTTAGTGGTATCGGGTACATGCACCACCACATAAGAACCTAGTGCACCATGGTGTTTTACATATGGATCAGTGATAGGGCAAATTACTCGGAAACCAGCTCCAAACTGTGCTTCCAACATGTCTTCCACAAACAATACATTGGGACTGCCATCGGCTTTTACTTTCGCATTCATTCCATGATCAGCAGTAGCACCCACGATGGCACCGAGCGCAATCATTTTTCCAATCTCTGCATCCATGGCTTCATAAAATGCTAATGATTCTTCGGCCTCGGGAGCATAGGTATGCTGCATGTAATCCGTCAAAGACAGGTATAAGAAATCTGCAATTCCCTTTTCAATCAAAGCCGCACCAGCTCTCAATACAAATAAACTTGCCTCTGCGCTGTAAATGGCAGGTGTTGGAAAGCCGATCACTTCCTCCGCATTTTCAATACCGTGTGTTTCCTTAGTTGCCAAATTTGCTTTTTCGGCTGAGAAAGCAATGCCATTTAATTTGTAGGATAAAATATCTCGTAGTTTTTCTTTAGCGGTAACCACTGCTACTTTACGTCCGGCATTGGCGGCAGCGGCAAGCAATGTTTCGGCACGTAGGTATTCGGATGAATTCATCATTACCTCCTGGTCGATTGCTGCATTATAAAAAAAGTTACCACTAATCCCATGCACAGCAGGGGAAGCGCCGGTAACAATAGAAGAATTGTTGACATTGGTAAAAGAAGGTAAAGCCCCTCTTACCATTCCCCTGTAACCATTCACGGTCATACGTTTTAGGTTAGGCATACGATCGTGGGCCATGGTAATGTCTAGGTACTCATCGGCAGAGCCGTCGATACAGATCACTACAATTGGATGGGCAGAGGGCTGGTAGGTTTTACCATTTACTGAGAAAGCATTGGTTGAGATTGTCATTGTTATTTTATTTTTATTGATCGAGTTTAGAGTTTAGAGTTTAGGGTTTAGAGTTTATAAGTTTAGGGGTTTAGATGTTTAGGGGTTTAGACAAAATGACTAACCATTTCAACATTTTTCCATTTCAAAAAACCCTTTCGATTGAGCTAGTTTATCTTGTTTGCTCAATTACCTTTTTATATCCGCCACTTATTATCCTGTTATCCTGTTTTCGTTTTTAAAATTATTTAATTTTCAACTTTACCTATTCGCAGACTGGGTAAAGTATTTTATAAACTGATTTGTATTCCAAGAGAGGCAGTTCTTCCTACTCCATTAATACCACTTCCGTGGGTTCTATAATCCTGGTTAAAAATATTTTGAACCCTTGCATACAGGGACAATTGTTGAAATGTGTAATTGCCATAGAGATTCAATATACTCCAACCCGGTGTTCCTCCCGCTGGGATCCGATTGTCATCCTTATCTCCTTTTGCGAGTCGGCTTTGCTTTGCAGCAAAAAGACTTTCCACATTCAAGCCCCATTTACCTTTTTGGTAGGCCAATAGCACCCTTCCATTCACAGGTGGTATTCTTCGCATGGGTTCGTTGGCGGATAAATTTTGTCCGAAGGCATAAGCGATATTACTAGACATTGCAAAGGTATTAGACATTCGGTAATGGAGAGACAATTCGGTTCCCTTTACAAACGACTGCTGGCTGTTTTCTTTCGTATACAAGTTATAGCCCCCAATTTGCTGGCCAGGGAGCTGCACCCGGGTTATAAGATCCGTCAGATGCATATAAAAAAATGCAAGGGAAGTCTGTATTTTTTTGGTGTTGATACGGTAACCTATCTCCGTATTATAGGTCTTTTCGGGCTTTAGCTGATAGGCGGGAATTTCATACCTGAAATCTACCAGCCCCAGTGATCCCAAATCATCAATATTGGGAGCCCTATACCCTGTACTAAAGGAAGCATATACATTTTGTGATGAGCCAATATGATAAAGCAGCGCAAGATTAGAAACCAAGGAGGACGGACTTACCCTAATATCGCCCAGTTTCATGGAACTAGTAACGGTATCGGGTATTCGAATGGCAAAACTATTGTAGCGTAGTCCAGATTCCAGATCAAACTTGCCCTTGGTAAAATGGTGCAAACTATACACTGAAAAATTTCCGCTGCTAGCATTGTTGGGGTACAAACCACGCTGGCTGATTATTTGGCCAGAAACAACCGAAATTTGCTGCTTACCGCTATTCACTTGATCATGGTAATATTCCACCCCTGAATTGGCTGTCCAGTTTTTATCGATTACTGAAAATACATCCAACACATTTCCCAATGTCATTACCCTGTCTTCTTCAGTAAATTGATTGGAATTCCCATTTTTTTGGTACGCTCTTCGCTCTAGGCTTTTTTGTAGGGAGGAAATAAAGGAGATTTTGTCAAGCAATTTAGTTTTGCCAGAAACCA
>JBIIVV010000339.1:0-3012 GCA_044339235.1 Ferruginibacter sp. | reverse complement strand
TCACTGCTAGTGCAATGGATGCCACGCAGTCAAGATCAACTAAAGATTTACGAAGTAAGTCCAACAACAGGTGATATAAAAGAATTTTATACCGAACAGCAGAAAACATGGGTTAAACTAACGGATGATGGAGAACGAATTTCATTTTTAAAAAATGGCAAAGGCTTTATTTTAAATAGTGATAAAACAGGCTGGAAGCATTTGTATTACTACAATATGAAAGGGCAACTAATCAATCAAGTCACAACTGGAAAATTCACCGTCAACAAGCTTGAATGTATTGATGAAATAAATAACCTAGTTTATTTTTCAGCAAGAAGCAGAGAGAATACAGCCAGAAAAGATTTTTACAGCGTACAACTGAACGGTACAAACCTTCAGCGGTTAACTTTTGGGGAGTACAATCATTCATTGATTAACCTATCGCCCAATGCTAGCTACTTCATTACTACTTACAGCAATGCTTCCACGCCCGAAAAAATGGCTTTAGTCAACAGTCATGGAAAAATTATTAAAGAACTAGGTGATAGTAAGGCGGCAGGATTTGATAATGCAAACATGGCTACAACAGAATTTCTCCGTGTTAAAAGTGATGACGGTTTATTTGAGTTACCGATGAAAGTGACCTGGCCGATTCATATGGATCCAACCAAAAAATACCCGGTACTTATTTCAATTTATGGTGGACCGGATGCTGGAACCTGCTGGGATAGTTGGACTTTGACAGGGACTCAACAATGGTATGCCAAGGAAGGATTAATTCAAGTGATAATGGATCATCGGGCTAGTGGGCATTTCGGAAAAGTAGGTGTTGATTATATGTACCGCGATTTAGGACATTGGGAACTGGTAGACTATGCCACGATGGTACAATGGCTGATTGCCAATAAGCAGGCGGATTCCACAAAAATTTGTATAGCCGGTTTTAGTTATGGTGGCTATATGGGAGCCCTCGCCTTAACAAAAGGAGCTGGGGTATTTACCCATGCGATGGTTGGTGGACCAGTTACTGACTGGACGCTGTACGACTCCCACTATACCGAACGTTTCATGGATCTTCCCTCAGAAAATCCGGAGGGCTATAAAACTGGTAATGTGATGAATTATGTTGACCAATACAAAGGGATGATGCAAATCGTACATGGAGAAATTGACGACAATGTACATATGCAAAATAGCATTCAGCTAATCAGCAAATTGCAGGACACCAAAAAAGTTTTTGAAATGATGGTCTATCCAGGCGGAAGGCATGGATGGCCAGGCAATAAAGGATTGCATTTTCAAAATTTGAAAACACAGTTTATTTATAAAAATTTACTTGAGAAACCAGTGAATGAACGGCTATTGAAATAAAATATTTTACATAAACAGGTCATTGTATAATTGCGCCCCTGGCACCACGGAGTATTTACTTAAATCAGTGATGCCTTCCATCGCCAATACCGATTCGTCAATAAAAGTATTCCCGGTACATTGGGTAGAATTCTTCGATAAAATATAATAGGCTGCATCAGCCATAATATCCGGCGTACGACTCATGTTCATTAGCATTTGACCGCCCAATAGATTTTGAACAGCGGCTGTTGCAATAGTGGTTTTGGGCCAAAGGGTATTTGCCGCAATATTGTATTTTTTTAATTCTGCCGCTAAGCCCATGGCAATCATGGTCATGTTGTATTTACTCATTGTATAGGCCAAATGGTTGGCAAACCATTTCATATCCATATTAATAGGTGGCGATAAATTGATAATATGCGGATTCGCAGCCTGCTTTAAAAAAGGAATGCAGGCTTTGCAAACAAAAAAAGTCCCCCGTACATTGATGTCATACATCAGGTCAAACCGCTTGGGTTCCGTTTGTTCCGTATTAGTCAAAGAAATTGCCGAAGCATTGTTGATCAAAATGTCAATGCCGCCAAATTTTGCTACCGCCTGGTCTACTACCTGCTGTACCTGGTCTTCAAATCGGATATCACATTGTACTGCAAGGGCCTTTCCTCCGGCTGCCTCCATTTCTGCGGCAGCAGAAAAGATGGTTCCTCCCAGTTTTGGATTTTCTTCCACACTTTTAGAGGCAATGACAATATTAGCCCCTTCCTTAGCAAGGCGTAACCCAATTGCTTTACCAATTCCACGAGAGGCCCCTGTAATAAGGACTGTTTTATTTTGAAATGACATACTATTCGTTTTAAAAAATTATTTTGAAATCGACAGTTAAAGATACTAATCATTTGATTGGTTTTATAGGTTTCGAATGGCCTTAAATAGCAGCTCCAAGAAATAAACTAAAAAAGATTAAACAAAAGACTTGTTTAATTAAACGTTTGTTTAATTTTGTCGCTTAAAAATAAGATTCGGTGGAATTGAATGAAAAACAAATACAAATAATTGAAACCGCAGAGCGCCTCTTTGCAGAAAGGGGCTTTGACGGAACCTCTGTTAGAGATATCGCCCTTGAAGCAGGAGTAAACATTGCCATGATCTCTTATTACTTTGGGTCAAAGGAGAAGCTAATGGAAGCTTTGCTGGAATGGCGGGTGGGGGGTATAAAAATCAGGGTGGAAAGCCTGATCAAGGACGACCGTTACTCACCAATAGAAAAAGTCAATATGCTCATTGATGAGCACATTGACCGAGCAATGCAAAAGCAATCCTTCCACAAGATCATGGTAAGCGTTCAGGTGACCAACAAAAACCCTGCGATTTTGAAAGCTGCCAATAAAGTGAAACTACGAAATGCTAAAGTAATTGCAGAACTAATCAAAGATGGTCAGAAAAAGGGAGTATTTAAGAAAAAAATTGACCTGATATTCATGCTCAACACATTGGTAGGTACCGTCAACCAAAATATGATGAACCTTGACTATTATAGAGAATTCAACGGGCAAATGGATATGCCAGATGAGGCATTTCAGCTTTCCATTAAAAGGAAATTAAGTATTCACATTAAAACATTATTCAAAGCAATATTAACCAATGAATCATAAATTGAAATTAGTAGCAAGCGCTTTT
>JBIIVV010000338.1:0-3019 GCA_044339235.1 Ferruginibacter sp. | reverse complement strand
CCAATTCCACTTCCAATTACAATTGCTTTTGAATCTTGCATTCTATGATTTGGTTGAATCGATTCGTTTTACAATAACTATACCTGGGCGAATAATACCGATTACCCTATGAACGTATTTGAAGTATTGTTTGCAAGGTAGGATTCTAGTTTTGGAAAAGCAATTTTGAACCAGCTGGTGTAAGTAGCCGGGTCGGATAGCAACATTTTATTTATCTCGGGTAGCGAGCGATAACAATAGTCGGCTACCTCCTCTGGATTAGGGATTATTGTTCCGTCATAGTTACCCACCAACACATGATCAAACTCATATTCCGTTAGTCCATTATCAAAGCTGGTCTTATAAACAAAATCAAATACTTTTTGGAGTGAGGTGGTAAAGCCCATTTCTTCCTGCAGTCTTTTGGTGGCAGCGGGAATGGTTTCTAAACCTGGCTGGGGGTGACTACAGCAGGCATTGGTCCATAAACCAGGACTATGATATTTTGTAGCCGCTCTTTTTTGGAGCAGCATTTCGCCATTGTTATTGAAAATAAATACGCTGAAAGCTCTGTGTAGTAGGGCCTTTTGATGGACCTCCATTTTTTCCATGGTGCCTATCGGCTGGTCGTTTTCATCTACTAAGATAACATCCATACTGTTGGTTTATAATATATTTAACTGGCTACGCAGACCTGCTTTGGCAACAATAAAGGCCTTGCCATAATTGGGGATACGAATCCGCTGTTCCATAATATTATTCGGTTTTGTCTTTTTTATTTTTCTAAAAAGCGATAAGTAATATTTGTAGGCAACATACACACCAAATCTTGCCTTCACGGGCAAGTGTAAAATTGCTTCATAGGCAGCTGCAAAATCTATGGCAATGTCTTCTTCAATTTGTTGTTTCATGGAAGGGGTAAAATGATTGAAATCCACCTCCGGAAAATAGGTCCTGCTGAGTTGTTCGAAATCTGCTTTTACATCCCTTAAAAAATTCACTTTCTGAAAAGCTGCACCCAATGATTGAGCGCCAGGCTTAAGCTTTTCATAGCTTAGGGCATCACCTTCACAAAATACATAAAGGCACATCAGCCCCACTACTTCTGCACTGCCATATATGTATGCTTTGTAACCCTGGCTATTGTAACTAGTTTTATCCAAATCCATTTCCATACTGGCAAAAAAAGCCTCGATCAATTCATTGGATATGCCGTATTTATTTACAGTGAGCTGAAAACTTTGCAGGATGGGGTTGAGGCTGATACCCCTTTCAATAGCGGAATAGGTATCCTTTTTAAACTCGGCTAATAATGCCGCCTTATCGTATTGATGGAAAGTGTCTACAATCTCATCTGCAAAACGCACAAAGCCATAAATATTAAAAATAGGGCCGCGCAAATCTGGGTGCAATAATTTGATGGCACTACTAAATGAAGTGCTGTACCTTTCCGTGGTAGCCTTACTACATTGCTGACTTAATTCATTAAAAAGATCAAACATTTTTACAATTTTTAACACAGGAAAATATGGAATAAATTTTTATAACCCCCATCCTATTTTACTTCAATTACTGATTACCCAAAATGTTTTACTATTTCCTTCGCCACCACTTCACCACTAATTAAACTGGGTGGAACACCAGGGCCTGGCACTGTCAATTGACCGGTGTAAAACAGGTTACTTACTTTTTTGCTGCGCAGGCCGGGTTTTAATACAGCTGTTTGCATCAACGTGTTGGCAAGTCCGTATGCATTTCCCTTAAACGAATGGTAATCCTTTTTAAAATCGCTCACGGAATAGGATTTTTTATAAACAATCGCATCCCTTACCGATTGGCCGGTTCGGTTTTCAAATCGAGTTAAAATTTGGTCAAAATACTGATCCCTGAGCGCTTCGGTATCCCCTTCCAAACCACTTGCTACCGGTATAAGAAAAAATAAATTTTCTCCTCCTTCAGGAGCTACGGTGGAATCTGTTACGGATGGCGTACACACATAAAACAAAGGGGCAGAAGGCCATGTTGGATCGGTATAAATTTCTTTTCCATGCACATCAAAACTAACATCAAAGAATAAGGTATGATGTAAAACATTGCTTAATTTTTTATTCAATCCAACATAGTACAGCAATGAACTGGGGGCCATCACCCTTTTGTTCCAGTACTTCGCTGTATACGACTGATATTTGGGCAATAACAGATTGGTTTCAATGAAATGATAATCGGCTCCTCCAATCACTACATCTGCATCAAATTGATGAATGGTGGATAAGCCATCCGTTGATTGAGTAATTAGTTGGGTGGCGATTCCATCGTCAACTTTAATTTCGGTGACGGCTTGGTTAAAATAAAATTTCACTCCTAGCTCTTTAGCGAGACTAGTCATTGCCTCCACAATTTGATACATACCACCCTGCGGGTACCAGGTACCCAATTTGATATCGGCATAATTCATGAGGCTATACAAGGCAGGCGTATCCTGAGGCAAGGCGCCCAAAAACAATACAGGAAACTCCAATAGCTCCCTCAATTTTGGATGTTTAAAATGCTTGCCCACATGTTGTTTGATGGAATTAAACACATCCAATTTTAGTACTCCTTTTACCAATTCCCAATCAGCAAATTCGAGTAATGATTGGCCTGGTTTGTGAACCAGTTTATTAATCCCTACTTCATATTTATAAGCAGCTTCCTGCATAAATTTATCGAGCATTACTCCGCTACCGGGTTCCATTTTTTCAAACAGCAATTTCAATGCATTGTAATCAGCTGGTATATCCATGCTATCATCGGGCCAGTAAACTCTGTAGGAGGGGTCTAGTCGCTGCAACTGATAATAGTCAGTCACTTTTTTGCCAAAGCAATTAAAAAACCTTTCAAACACCCCTGGCATCCAGTACCAACTGGGGCCCATATCAAAAGTGAATCCATCTTGCTGCAATAGCCTGGCTCTTCCGCCTGGAGTGGCGTTTTTTTCCAACACAGTTACCTCCCAGCCTGCCTTTGCCATAAATGCAGCGGCAGAGAGTCCTGCAAATCC
>JBIIVV010000108.1:0-10767 GCA_044339235.1 Ferruginibacter sp. | reverse complement strand
CGTAGTCAAAAAGATCGTCTTTTATCTGAAAGGCAATACCTACTTTTTCGCCGAATAATTTCATTTTTTCAGTGGCTATAGGATCCTTGCAGGTACTCCATGCACCCACTGCGCATGCAGAAGAAAGCAGGGAAGCCGTTTTGTTTCTGATGATTTCAAAATAGATATCTTCTTTTAGATTTAGATTCCGGGCTTTTTCAATCTGCATTAATTCCCCTTCACTCATTTGTCTTACCGCTTCTGATAAAATATCTAAGTGTTCATAATCATGGTGGGAAGTAGAAAGAAGTAACCCTTTGGATAATAAATAATCTCCCACCAAAACGGCGATCTTGTTTTTCCAAATTGCATTGATAGAAAAAAAGCCTCTTCTTTCCAATGATTCATCTACTACATCATCATGCACCAGGGTAGCGGTATGAAGTATTTCAACCAGCGCAGCAGCACGATAGGTGCTTTCATTGATTGGCCCCTGTAATTTTGCACTTAAAAAAACAAACATCGGCCTTAGCTGCTTCCCTTTGCGCTTGATGATGTATTTCATTATCCGGTCCAGCAAGGGAGTTTGGCTTTTTACGGCATCCGTAAATTTTTTTTCAAAAATTTTTAGTTCATCCCCGATTATCTTGTTTACAAAGTCCATCAGCAAAAAAAAGCAATATAATGCAGTATCCAACGGCTTCAAACAAATAATTTTATTTTATTTGAAAACGCTCCCTAAAAAGCTCTTTTTTTGTAAAAAGCGAGTATTGGTGATAGTTATTCCCCCATAATTTTATATAAATAGGGATTTTTTATGAAAAAAACATAAATATTGGTTAAAAAATTTTGCTTTTTAAATCTAAAGGGGTATTTTCGTGTTTAATTAAACCCGCTAATTCAGCAATTAATAAATTTTATTATGTCAAGTAAAAAGTACAAAATAATATTAGGGTTAGTAACCCTAATAATGGCAACAACTGCAACTTTTGCACAAATGGGTGCAGGGTACAGCATTTTTGATTCGACTGTGATTGGTGCCAAGCACAAGCCACAGCATAATGAATTCTTAAATAACACCTATAATTTCCCTGCTATTCCTCGCAACCAGTGGGAAATAGGGGCTTCTTTAGGTTCAATCGCAATCAATGGTGATATCGCTTCTAGAGTTCCTAGTTTGGGATTTGAAGCACATGTAAGAAAAGCGATCGGATATTCTTTTTCATTGAGGTTTCAATATGCTAACGCCACTGCAAAGGGGCAGAGTTGGACCGCTAATGATAATTACCAAAGAGATCCAGCTTGGCTTTCTGCTGCTAATGGAGGTAATTTGGGTTCCAAAGGCTACAATCCGATTATTAGAAATTCGGCTGGGGCTATTACTACTTTAAATGGAGGGGCTGCTCAATCAGTTTTTCAAAATTATAAATCTCAAGTTCAAGACCTTTCTTTGCAAGGTATTTTAACCCTTACAAATATTCGCTTTCACAAGCAAAAATCTAGTGCTGCTGTTTATGTAGGTGCTGGTTTTGGCTTTACATTCTTTAATACCAAGGTAAATGCATTGGATGCAAGTGGTAATACATATACTGCTCTTTTCAGTAGTATCAGCTCTTCAGGTGTATACTCAAGCAGAAAGGATGTGCAAAAGGCTTTAAAGGACGGAATGGATGATACCTATGAAACTCAAGCGGATCAAGGTGGTTTGCGTACTGCAAAGTCTGGTAGCAATTTAGTAAAACCTTCTGGAACTATTTTATTGGGACTTGCTTATAAATTAAGTAAAAGAATTAATCTAGCCTTAGAAGATCGTCAGACATTCGTTAAATCTGACCTGATGGATGGCCAGCAATACCAAGCATTTCCATATGGTGATGCGGCTAAATCAACTGCATTTGATTCATGGAATTTCATTTCATTGGGTTTAAATATTAATGTAGGTGATAAAACTAAATCTGTTGAGCCATTGTGGTGGTTAAATCCTTTGGATTATGCTTACAGCGAATTAAACAATCCAAAGCACATGAAGATGCCAAAACCAGTTTTTGCTGATACAGATGGCGATGGTGTTACCGATCAATTGGATAGGGAAGCAAATACACCTTCAGGTTGTCCTGTTGACACACATGGTGTAACTAGAGATACAGATGGAGATGGTGTTCCAGATTGCAAGGATAAACAATTAATTACCCCAACTGAATGTCAACCTGTTGACGCATACGGTGTAGGTAAATGTCCTGATCCAGCTTGCTGCACTGATATGAAAGATTTAATTTCAAAAATGTCTCTTAAACCAGCTTGTCCTGTAGATTACCCAAGTCTTTCAATGAAAGCTGCAAAGTTGAGTAAGGATACAAAGGCAATGTTGGCTTCAGTTCAATCAAAATTGAAAAACAGTCCTGCTTGCTCAATTACTATCACAGCTTACCCTGCAGCTTCTAAAGCACAGCAATCTTTAGCAGACAAGAAATTGGATGCAGTAAAGAATTACTTGGTAGAAACTTTAGGTATTAGCGCAGATAGAATCTCTACTGACAAAAGTATTGGCGGAGGAGATCAAAATACAATTGATATCAAATCAAACTAATCTAGTAATATTATACCAAAGCCCTCCCTCAAAATGGGAGGGCTTTTTTAATAACAGCCTTTTAGTTATTTAGCCCACTAATTTGGTATGTCATGTATTGATATCTTTTATCAAGGGCAGGGGACTACGTTTTTCAATTATGGATAATATAGTAGTCTGTAGCTGACTTGAAAGCAGTAAAACCGCAATATTTTGAAAACCTTAACGGCTTCTTTTTTGCCATCTGATAATTTGAAATGATATTTGAAGGAAAATCACTAATTTTGCACTCTTATATGAGATTTTTAAAACTGTCATTCATCGCTTTCATAGTTTTTTTTTCACTGGAATCTTGCAGTAAATATGGCAAAATCCTGAAAAGTAAAGATGTTGCCTATAAGTTGAAGATGGCAGATAAGTTATATGCTGAGCGGAAATTCCGTCAGGCTCAACAGCTTTATGAAGAGTTGTATCCTGTTTTTAAAGGAACAGACAAGTTTGAAGAACTTTATTATAGAGATGCATATTGTTTTTATTATATGCAAAATTTTAGTGACGCAGAGCATTTTTTTAAGGGTTTCTTAGAGGTTTTCCCTAATAGTAGTAAAGCCGAAGAGGTGGATTTTATGCATGCTATGTGTTTTTATAGACAAGTTCCAAAGGTAGATCTAGATCAAACGAATACGGGGAAATCCATCGGAGTGATGCAGTCATTTATCAATACGCATCCTGGCTCTTCAAGAAACGTAGAAGCTTCTGCTATAATTGACAAATGCAGGCTAAGAATGGAAAGTAAGGAATTAAGGGCTGCGGATCTTTATTTCAAAGTAGGCCAATATCGGGCAGCAGCTATTACCTATGGTACAGTGTTGGCAAGCTTTCCAGAGTCAAAGCAGGGAGATCGATTTAAGTTAAATGTTATCAAATCGTACTATAAATTTGCGAAATTGAGTGTTGTTGATAAACAGTCTGAAAGGTTTGAAAAAGTAGTATCCGAATTCCAAGATTTTGCGGATCGTTTTCCTGACAGCAATTTGCTGGCAGAAGCAAAGGAATTGAGTAATTTAAGTCAAAATAATATTAAAGTAATACAATATGAGCAAATTAAGACGACAACTCAGCGCTAGTACGAGTAATGTGGTAGAGCCTAAAAGCCTGTTTGATCTAAAACAGAAAACCGGTAATTTGTATGAATCGATTGCAATTATTGCAAAACGTGCCAATCAAATTAATATTACCATTAAAGAAGAATTGCATAATAAGCTCGAAGAATTTGCAAGCCACACTGATAGTTTGGAAGAAATCCACGAAAATAAGGAGCAAATTGAAATTTCTAAAGCTTATGAGCGTATGCCTAATCCTGCTTTGCTCGCATCTCAGGAATTTATGGAGGATAAGATCTATTACCGTAAAAATGAGGAAGATTTATTCAGCTAGTATGCAAATTAAAAATTAGCAATAATTTTTTAAATAAGATGTTATATTTTTAACGACGGCTTGAACCGTCGTTTTTTATGTTAAAGGGAAAAAAAATATTATTGGGTATTACCGGGAGTATTGCTGCTTACAAAGCAGCTATTCTAGTGCGCCTATTGGTAAAGGCAGGTGCAGAAGTGAAAATAATATTGACTCCCGCTGCAAAAGAATTTGTATCTCCCTTAACCCTTTCTACACTTTCACGTAATCCGGTTTTAACTGACCTTGTCCATGAGAATAGCTGGCAAAACCATGTTGCGTTGGGAAGATGGGCAGACATTATGCTGATTGCGCCACTTAGCTGCAATACGCTTGCGAAAATGGCTTCAGGAACCTGCGACAACCTCTTAATGGCAGTATACCTTTCAGCTACCTGTAAAGTGGCCGTAGCTCCAGCAATGGATGAAGACATGTGGCTGCATCCGGCGACAAAGCGCAACCTTCAAATTCTCGCCGATTATGGCAATATTGTCCTACCCGTGGAATCAGGTGAATTGGCAAGTGGTTTAATTGGTGAAGGGCGAATGATGGAACCCGCTGTAATGGTTGAATGGTTGAAAAAACATTTTTCAGCAGGACAGCTCTTGAGTGGAAAGAAGGTAATGGTTACCGCAGGTCCTACTTATGAGCCAATAGATCCGGTAAGGTTCATCGGTAATCATTCATCTGGTAAAATGGGCTTGGCTATTGCAATTGAGTTTGAAAAACGTGGTGCAGATGTTACATTGATTCTTGGACCAACAACATTGGATATTCCCCCCTTGCTGAATACGATTCGGGTACAAACTGCAGCAGAAATGTTTGATGTTTGCGAAGCTGTTTTTCCCAATATGGACATTGCAGTGATGAGTGCTGCAGTAGCAGATTTTACTCCGATTGTTGCAAACCAAGAAAAAATAAAGAAATCGAATGCAGCTATTTCAATAACATTTACCAAAACAAAGGATATTCTAAAATACTTAGGTGAAACAAAAAGAGCTGACCAGTTATTGATAGGTTTTGCACTAGAGACTTCTGATGAAGAAAACTATGCAAAAAAGAAGCTAATTGAAAAAAAAGCGGACCTGATAGTGCTCAATTCCTTAAATGATGCGGGTGCAGGTTTTGGGCATGACACAAATAAAATTACTATTTTTGACAAGTCAGGAAATACCCACTATTTTGACACCAAATCAAAAAAAGAGGTGGCTGAGGATATTGTAAATCAGATTATTCAACTGTAATATGCATTTCATCAGATTTATATTGGTGCTTTTTTTATTGAGCAGTGCACAATTTGTTGGCGCCCAGGAGCTGATTGCTCGGGTAACAGTAAATAGTAGTAGGGTAGGATCTACTGTAAATAAAAATGTTTTTCAAACACTGCAAACATCCCTCAATACATTTCTCAATAATCGAAAATGGACCAAAGATATTTTTGTGGTAAATGAAAAAATAGAATGCAATTTTTTTTTAAATCTGCAACCCACTCCAGAGGCAAATGTTTATTCCGCCTCTCTTACCATTCAGGCTGCAAGACCAGTTTTTAATAGCTCTTATGCATCACCCATTATTAATTTCCAGGATGAAGATGTTGTTTTTAAGTATTTAGAATTTCAGCAACTCGAATTTAATGAAAACAGGGTAGCTGGAACCGATCCAATGTTGTCTAATCTAACCGCAATATTTGCTTATTATGCCAACATGGTTATTGCCTTTGATTATGCCTCTTTTTCACCTCGTGGAGGGGATGCGTATTTTTTAAAAGCACAAAATATTGTCAATAATGCACCAGAGTCGCGCGGAATTAGTGGTTGGAAGGCATTTGACGGAAAGCGGAACCGTTATTGGCTGGTGGAAAATATGATGAATACCCGTTATGCTGTTATGCATGATATTTATTATGGGTATTATCACCTTGGAATGGATAAAATGTACGATGATGAAAGTGCTGCTAGGGTTGAAATATTGGCAACATTAAACCTATTAAATAGTTTCAATTCCGATAATCCTAATACAATGATTAATCAGTTTTTTTTTCAGGGAAAGTCTAATGAGTTGATAAAAATATTTTCAAAAGCGCCACCGCAGGATAAAATAAGGGCTTCTGATCTATTGCAAAAAATGGATATTACCAATGCCACGAGGTATAAAGAAGAACTGCAAAAATGAAATATTTATTTTTCACTTTATTGATTTTTTCATTCATTAGTTGTACTGATAAAAGTGGCACACCAGCTGGTATTTTGGGAAAGGAAAAAATGCAAGCGGTAATGTGGGATATGATTAGGGCCGATTCCTTTACTGATCAGTTTATAAAAAAAGATTCTTCAAAAAATGTGGTCATAGAAAATATGAAGTTGCAGAATGCAATATTCTCTATGCATAAAGTTACCCGAACTGAATATTATAAAAGTTACGATTATTATATTTCGCATACCGATCTGATTCGCGGAGTGCTAGATAGTATGTCGGCCAAAGCTGAAAGGGATCGAGGGGAACTTTATCATCAAAATTCGGAAATTCGTCCAGTTGAAAAATTTTCTATGCTGATGCCGGTGGCACCATCTGGTCAATTTAAATATTCATTCAACCCCTTTTTGTATAGCACTAAAAAACAAGGCCAATACAATGCGTATTGATAATAAGGCTTTTCAATTAGGGCATTTCTTTTAAACCTATCTGCTCCCATTTTGATAAAATGATTTACAATCAGAATCTTTTAGAAAAATCGCATCCTTTCTCAGCCTTAATGTAAAGCTTCTCCTGCTGCAATGTTTATTTTCAAAGAACAGTGTTATATTGCAATGTATAAAAACAAACGAATGAAATATCTCCCCCTCAATCCTAAATTGTTTATTCAAAATCGCAAGCGTTTTGTCGAAAAAATGGATAAACATTCCATTGCAATTTTCAATAGTAATGACGAGTTGCCTACCAATGCAGATCAGTTGTTTAAGTTTAAGCAAAATTCGGATTTGATATGGTTGACGGGTATAGAACAGGAAGATAGCATGTTGATTTTATATCCTGAAAACCCTGATCCAAAATACAGGGAGGTATTGGTTTTGGTGCGTCCAAATGAATTAAAGGAAAAATGGGATGGCCATCGGCTGCGTAGAAATGAAGCAACGGCTATTTCGGGTATTCAAACCATTATTTGGCTAGATGTATTGGATGGGGTATTGCAACCCTGGATTCACTGGTCAGATACGATCTACTTAAATACCAATGAAAATGATCGCAAGTCGAATTTTGTACCGGTTAGGGATTACCGTTATGCCGAGATGATGAAGCAGCGCTACCCTTTACATAACTATAAACGTAGCGCAAAATTATTGAAAGACCTACGTGCGATAAAATCTCCTCTGGAAGTGGAAGTTATTCAAAAGGCAATAGATATAACCGAAAAAAGCTTTAAGCGATTGCTTCAGTTTGTTAAACCAGGGGTGATGGAATATGAGATAGAGGCTGAAATACTTCATTCCTTTCTATCCCAACGCGCTACCGGACCTGCCTATAGTTCAATTATTGCTGGCGGAGACCGAGCGAGAACCTTGCATTATGTTGAAAATAATCAAGCATGTAAAGCGGGTGAATTAATCTTGATGGATTTTGGTGCAGAGTATGGCAATTATTGTGCTGATCTTACCCGAACGATTCCTGTGAATGGAAAATTTTCTAGCAGACAAAAAATAGTGTACAACGCTTGTTTGCATTTACATCACTATGCTGCCTCTATTTTAAAACCTGGAATTAGCATTCTAGATTATACCGAAAAAGTGGGGGAGGAAGCCACCAAGATATTTCAAAAAATCGGCTTGTTGCAAAAAGCAGACATTAAAAATGAAGATCCCGAAAATAGGGCTTACCGAAAATATTTGTACCATGGCATTTCTCATCATTTAGGAATTGATGTGCATGATGTAGGCACCCGAACGGAGCCAATAAAAGCGGGAATGGTATTTACTATTGAACCGGGAATTTATATAGAAGAAGAACAAATGGGGATTCGGATAGAAAATAATTTTTGGATTACCCGTAATGGAAATCAGGATTTGATGAAAAATATTCCAATTACAGCCGAGCAAATTGAATCATTTATGAAAAAGAAGTAAATCCGGGATCTAGGGTTACTAGTTTTATTACTGTTTGGGGTTAAAATTATTTCCAATTGAGCACAGTGCGTTTTGAAAAGGCTTTTCATTTGAATAAAGAGTATCAATGTAATTAAATAACTTGCAGTATTAAAGAGAAGCCAACTAGTAAACGCTTGGTTAACCAGTATTTAAATATGAAACAGATACCCAATATATTCACTTTGTTCAACCTTTTTTTTGGGTGTATTGCCATTGTATTGACCTTACAAACGGAAACCGTCATTTTGTACTCTAATGATGAATTTACCAATAGCTTTAATATTCCTGAGAAATTGGCATTTGCTGCATTTTTTATTTTCGCTTCTGCACTGGTAGATTTTCTCGATGGCTTTGTTGCAAGATTATTCAATGTATGTTCAGAAATGGGCAAGCAGCTTGATTCCTTGGCAGATGTGGTTAGCTTTGGTGTGGCTCCGGGCGTAATACTTTATCAGTTGTTGCGTATTAGCTGGATGAGGGAACAAAATGGATTGGACATCCCAATTGTTTGGCTTTTGCCGGCATTTATTCTGAGCTGTGCTGCAGCCTATCGATTAGCCAAATTCAATTTAGATACCGCTCAGCATTTTACGTTTAAAGGGGTGCCTACACCTGGGGTAGGGCTTTTAATAGCCTCATTTCCCCTGATGTTGCATTATGGAGGAGGACTAATTGATATTAACCAGTGGTTGATCAATAAATGGGTTTTATATGCTTTGATTGTGATTCTCAGCTGGCTGATGGTTAGTAATTTACCAATTCTATCTTTAAAATTTAAGGACTACACCCTAAAAAACAACCTGCCCAAGGTGATTTTACTAGTTGTTGCCCTAATTAGCATTCCAATTTTACATTGGCTGGCAATTCCAGTTATTTTCATTGCCTACATTATTTTATCTTTGCTCTTCAAAAATAAATCAATCACATGATCTTCACTGCACAGGTAAAAGTAATGCCATTAAAAGAACTGCTTGATCCACAAGGAAAAGCTGTTTTGGGCGGGTTTAAAAATTTAGGGTTAAGTTCCATTAGCGATGTAAGAATCGGTAAAAACATTAGTCTTCAAATTGAGGCAGCTACCATAGAAATTGCAAAGCAAATTGCAGAAGATGCAGCAAGAAAATTATTGGCAAACCCTGTAATGGAAATGTTTGAAGTAACGGTGAGTCAATAAGAAAAGCGAAAATTAAATAGGTCGCAAAGTTGTTACAACTTCTTTTGCTTCGTTACTAAATTTTTAAATTGAAGCGGTCTCAAATTTTAAAATTATGCTCTACATTGTGCCCACTCCAATAGGCAATTTGGCGGATATGACTTTCCGGGCAATAGCAATTTTAAAGTCGGTAGATTTAATTTTGGCTGAAGATACCAGAACATCCTCTGTATTACTCCAACACTACCAGATTCAAAAGCCCATCACTCCCTATCACCAACACAATGAACACAAAGTGATTCATCATTTGGCTGAGCAGCTGCTTGGTGGTAAAACGATGGCTTTGCTTACCGATGCCGGTACGCCTGGTATCAGTGATCCCGCTTTTTTATTAGTCAGAGAATGTGTGAAGCAGGGTGTTGTAGTCGAGTGTCTGCCGGGCGCTACCGCCTTTGTTCCCGCATTGGTCAATAGTGCTTTGCCGATGAACAACTTTTGTTTTGAAGGATTTCTTCCACTCAAAAAGGGGCGTCAGACTTTTTTAAAAAGAATGGCTACAGAGCAAAGAACCATGGTTTTTTATGAAAGTCCAGTTCGATTGGTAAAAACCTTGACCGATTTTATCGGCTATTTTGGAGCCGATAGGCAGTGTTGTGTAAGCAGAGAGCTTACCAAAAAATTTGAAGAAAACAAAAGGGGTAGCTTGCAGGAAGTGCATGATTATTTCGCAGCTAAACCTGTTAAAGGTGAAATAGTGATCGTAGTGGAAGGTGAAAATGAAGCGTAGGTGCGCGCTGTATTCTTTGTTACGTCGGCGAATAGCCGAAAAGATTAATTTGTTAAATACCTTATTAGTTGCTTTATAATCCATTTACTGTATTTAGCGGTTTTAAAAACTCATACTATGAACAAATTTTTTTTGTTATTCGTTGCTGGATTCTTTTGTTGCTTTTTATTGAAAGCCCAACCAGGCCGATGGCAACAGCGGGTCAAGTACACGATGAATATTGATGTGGATGCCAATACCAACCGCTTTACTGGAAAGCAAAAACTCGAATACACCAATAATTCCCCCGATGTATTGAAAAAGGTATTCTATCATTTATATTACAATGCTTTTCAGCCAAATAGTAGTATGGATGTTCGTAGCCGTGAACTCGGAAAAAACATCGTCAATGGTAAACCCGACTGGGATTCAAGGGTGACGGATCGCATTGGCAAATTGAAGGACGACGAGATTGGCTTTCAAAAAATAGTTTCCTTAAAAATGAATGGAGTTGCACAGCCTTTTACATATGATGAAACCATATTGGAAGTGTCGCTTACCCAACCCATTGCTTCAAAAGCCCATGTGGTTTTTGAGATGGAATTTGAAGCCCAGATTCCTTTGCAAATCCGAAGAACTGGCAGGGATAATCCGATAACGGGTGTACGATACAGTATGAGTCAGTGGTATCCAAAAATGTGTGAATACG
>JBIIVV010000337.1:0-3067 GCA_044339235.1 Ferruginibacter sp. | reverse complement strand
CATTCCAACCCCTTCAGCGCACATACAGTGGCTGTAGCTACTCCATGCTGACCAGCACCCGTTTCTGCAATGATTCTTTTTTTTCCGAGTCGCTCTGCAAGCAGTATTTGCCCTACCGTATTATTAATCTTATGAGCACCCGTATGACAAAGGTCTTCCCTTTTTAAATAAATCGTAGCCCCATGTTTTTTACTCAGCCTTTCAGCCAAAAATAAAGGTGTAGGCCGGCCCACATAATCTCTCAACAATTGCTGAAATGACTCCTGAAAAATAGGATCACTCATTATTTGTAAATATTGTTCCTGAAGCTGCTTTACATTGGGATAAAGCATTTCAGGAATAAAAGCACCCCCGAAATTTCCGTAATATCCATGTTCATCAACAGAAAACTTATTTTCTTGTACTGTCATCATTTTATAAAAAATTTATTCCCTTAAAATGTCAACTATAGAAAAGTTGATACTGCTATAAAAAAATCAATGCAATCCTGATTCACTCGATCAAAATAAAAGAATTACAAAATCAACTCTAAAAATTTCAGATCCATCCATCTTCCAAACTTATACCCTACCTCCTTAAAATGTGCCACCTCAATAAAACCAAATTTTTCATGCACTGCAATACTTACTTCATTCGTTGCTTCAATACCAGCAACCATTGCGTGAATATTTAATTCCTTGGCTGCAGCAATCAACGGAGGCAGTAATAATTTAGCAACCCCTTGGCCCCTACTTTCGGCCCTTACATATACTGAATTTTCCACCGTAAATCTAAACCCCGACCAAGGCCTGAAAGTTGCTATGGTACAAAAACCCAATATCAAACCATTCGATTCAGCTACCAATACTGGAAATCCCTGTTGCTTTTTCAATAAAAACCATTCTTCTCGCATCGCAAGGGTATGTGGCTGCTCGTGCCACACTGCCATCGTGTTGAGGATGATCTCATTGTATATTTCCAGCATTGCCGGCAGATCTTTATCAAGCGCATTTCTTACAGTTACCATACATTATTTTAGAATATACAATCTACTTTCTGTAGCAAAAAGAAATTATTTCATCCCTTGTTTTAACTGAAGTAATAAAGCCATATCCTTTATTCCCGGACTTTTTTCAAAACAACTATTCACATCAATGCCAAAATAATCCGGATGTTTAAATGCTTTAATTTTTGCGATATCATCCACACTAATTCCGCCACTTAAAAAAAATGGTTTTTCTATTTTACTTTTACTCACCAGCTTCCAATCAAATTTTTTACCCGTTCCGCCTGCCTTTCCTGTATTTGATGCAGTATCGAATAAATAATAATCGCAAACATCATCATAGTCTACAATCATATCATCTACCGAAGTTATTTTGTCACTAATGGAAAATGCCTTTATCACTTCTACGTCTTCTGAAAGCTGTTCACACAATTCAGGAGTTTCATCCCCATGTAACTGTACCACATCCAATCCATAATCGTCCACCATTTGCATAATTTCATCATAGCCTGCATTAACAAATACGCCTACTTTTTTAAGATCAAAATCTGTATCCTGCAAGGCTTCCTTGGGGATTTTATCCACCACGTATCGAGGTGATCCTTTATGAAAAATTAAACCTGCAAAAGCAATATTTAAACCATCCAACTGCTGCAATTGCTTTAGTTGCGTTATCCCACATACTTTGATATTCATTGATTTTTTATTTTAATAATTACAACTGATTGGTAAAGCCTTTTATTAGATTAGTGTCCTTTACACCCGGCAATATTTCAAATTTACTATTGATGTCAATAGCAAATAGCGCCTTGGCCTCTGGCCTTGTTTCGAATTCCTTTAATTTTGCTACATCCACCGGCTCAATGCCGCCACTTAAAAAATAGGGTTTACCAATTACAACATCCTTTAAAGTATCCCAATTAAATTTTTTCCCAGTTCCGCCATATCCTGCACCTTCTGTATCAAACATAAACATATCGCATACATCTTTATATTCCTTAATTCGCCAGCTTACATTATCGGTTTCACTGATTCGGAATGCCTTCACCACTGAAATATAATCGGCTAACTTTTCACAATAACGAGGTGTTTCATCTCCATGCAATTGTACCATATGAAGTCTGCATTCATCTACCATCTGCAATACATCTTCAATGGAAGCATTTACAAAAACACCCACTTTATTGGTATTGCCTTCCTTTTTTATCTGACTGGTGGTCATGTGGCGAAGCACATACCTAGGCGACTTTGGATAAAAAATAAGACCAGCGAATGCTGCACCCAATTCAGGTAAAATTGACAACTGTTCTACCTGAGTGATGCCACACACTTTTACTCTCATGTTTCTTTTGCATTAAGTTGTTGAACAAAAATGGCAAAAGCAATCGTTGGATCAGGCTGTTTCATAAAATTTTCTCCGATTAAAAATCCTTTGAAGCCAGCTTGGCGAAAGATACGAATTGTTTCAACATCATTGATACCACTTTCTGCAATTTTAATTTTATTGGCAGGTATTTTTCTACTTAATTCAATTGAACGATTGATATCTACCATAAAAGTTTTCAAGTCCCGGTTATTAACCCCCACGATCTCCGTTTCATCACAAATATGCTGCAACTCATCTTCCGAATGGATTTCGAGCAATACTTCCAACTGAATATTTTTTGCAAAAACTGCCAGTTCTTTCACCCTTTGCGGTGTTAAACAGGCTGCAATTAATAATATCACATCAGCTCCCATTGCCCTTGCCTCAATAATTTGGTACTCGTCAATAATAAAATCTTTTCGAAGGATGGGAATATTATTCACTCTAGCTTTTCGAAGGTCTTGCTCAAATCCTCCAAAGAAATGCTCATCTGTAAGAACCGAAAGGCAACTAGCCCCATGAGCAGTATATGCAGCGGTTACTGCCACTACATCGGCCGTTCCATTGATAACACCTTTAGAAGGCGACTGGCGCTTGAACTCCGCAATGATTCCGGTTTTGGTTTCATCTAGTAAAAATTCTTTCAATGAAAAAGTGGTTCGTTTAAATAAATCACTTTGCATCAATTCTACATCGCTTACCCTCGCTTTGCTGCT
>JBIIVV010000336.1:0-3094 GCA_044339235.1 Ferruginibacter sp. | reverse complement strand
CCATGTCGCTGGGTGCATTTATTTTTATTCCAGCAGCCATGAGCCGCACTTATGAAATTTTTCTGATTGGATTATTTACCATTGGGGCAGGACTTGCCATCTTACAAACTGCTGCCAATCCATATATCACCGTTCTTGGTCCGAAAGAAAGTGCAGCCCAACGCATCAGCATCATGGGTATTTGTAACAAGGGAGCTGGAATTCTTGCCCCTCTTGTATTTGCAGCCGTTGTACTGAAGGCAACAGATACAGACCTATTTGCACAATTACCATCTATGGATGCCTTGCAAAAATCGCAAGCGCTCGATGAATTGGTGCGAAGGGTGATACCGCCTTATGCAGTGGTTGGAACGGTATTGTTCATTCTGGGTTTGCTGGTAAGGATTTCACCACTTCCTGAAATCGACACCGAGCAGGAGTCAACCAAATTGGCAGCAGCGAATGCAGCTAAAAAAAGCATCTTCGACTTCCCTCATTTGATTCTCGGTGCTTTTGCAATCTTTTTGCATGTAGGCACACAGGTTATCTCGATTGATACGATCATTGGTTATGCAAACTCCATGAACATGCCATTACTGGAAGCAAAGGCATTCCCATCTTATACACTTGCTGCAACAATTATTGGCTATGTGTCTGGTATTATCCTCATTCCAAAATTGGTAAGCCAGGTAAATGCATTAAGATTCTGTACAGTACTCGGACTTTCATTGAGCTTTTTAATCATTCTTTCGCATGGTCATGTCACCATTTTAGGACATAGCAGCGATATTTCAATCTGGTTTGTGGTGATGTTGGGTTTGGCCAATTCATTGGTATGGGCTGGGATCTGGCCACTTGCATTGGATGGATTAGGTAAATTCACCAAGCTGGGTGCATCCATTATGATCATGGGATTGAGTGGTAATGCCATCATGCCCTTGTTGTATGGATTAGTCGCAGACCGCTTTGATGTAAGAATTGCCTATGCAGTGCTGATCCCTTGCTATGTTTACCTTGTATTCTATGCTGTACATGGGCATAAGATCAGAAGATGGAAATTACTATGAGTAATGAAAAGGTATTTCATTGGTGAAATTTTAGTAAAGTAGACCAGCCCCTCGTTTAGATCTTCCATCCCATGGAATATATAAAACTGAATTCATATGCATTACGGGTAATGGGAAGTGTTTTAAGGCAGATGCATCATATTTTAATCCTAGCTGAAAGCTATTTTTCCTGAAACCTCACCCTAAATGTTTAATTCTTTTACACTACGCTTTGTAATTCTATATAGATTGTTGATATTGGTCATAACATTATCTATAACAAGGAAGGTTAATTTTGCCACGTCATTTACCAATCCAAAATCAGACTTTAAATAAAAAAAATCCAGTGTAGAAACACTGGATTTTAATTTTTCGATTGCCCTCATTCAAAAGTTAAAGAGCAACCAATCTTAAAAAGGTAAAATTGTCTATTTCAATTAATTATACCCTGGATTGTTAAATAACTTTTTATTCTTATTCATTTCATCCCTTGAAATAGGCATAAAATATGCTTTATCATTCCAAGATCCTGTCATGATAGTTGTCGGTGTAATTGTAGGAATGGTGGCAGTAACATGAGTTACTGGGTCACATTTATAAACAATATCCACTCCATGTATATCATGGTATGCATCTGAACCCTTCATCCAGCGGCGTACATCAAAAAACCGATGGTCTTCATATATCAATTCAGTACGGCGTTCATTTTGATAACGGGCTTTAAGAGCAGCACCTGATTCAGTAAAATTAGGCATACCAGCCCTTGTTCTTATCATATTAACATAAGTACGAGCTTCCGCATCCAGGCCCAATTCGATACAGGCTTCCGCATAATTAAGAATAACTTCACTATACCGCATCATTCGCCAAGTTAAATCTGCCGATTGATTTACAAACATATCGGTTTTGGGGTTTACAAATTTAAACATTGACGTACCTGTATTGTTATAGCCTCCTCCATAAAGAGCACTATTCCTACTATCTAATCCAAATTTTAGTTTTACTGAATTTGAAGCGGCATCCCAAACTTCCCAAGTACCAGCTTGTAAAACACCAATAGGATCAATAGTAGCATAACTGCTTGGACGAGGCCTGAAAATAGCCCCTTCATACAATAGAGATGCATAAAAACGTGGATCCCTGTTTAAATAGGGTTGTAGATTCTGATCAGGATTGGTCCTTGAAAAAGTTGTACCATCAGACATTTCGAAAGCATCAACCAACTCACTGGTACCACCAACTGCTTCAATTCCACCAAATCCATTAGGAACTACTACCCAAAAATTGGCTCCCTGATTGGCAGATACATTATAGTAACGTACATATATATCCTCTGTGCCTTGAATTGAAGTAAAGTATTTCTGGTAGTTTAAAGTTGCCTCATTACCCGATGCAGGGGCAGGGTTGAATAAACTATATACCCCCAGATCAATTACAGCCTTGGCTGCATCTTTAGCAGCCTGCCAACGTTGAGACCTGTTGGCATCTGTATAACCAACCAATTCAGGGTGAGCGGAACTAGAAAATGAGGAAGAATTGTGAAGATCACTGGCTGCATAAAGCAACACCCTTGCTTTAAGGGCTAAAGCAGCTCCCTTTGTTGCTCTTCCATTATTAACACCTGTATTTACTGATGGTAACAGAGCTGCTGCTGCATCACATTCATCAGTAATAAATTTAACGCAATCTGCATAGCTACTTCTGGCTATAGAAAAAGAATCGGTTAATTTATAAGAGGTTTTGATTAAAGGTACTCCGCCAAAATAATTGATTAACAATTGGTAATAATAGGCTCTTAAAAAAATTGCTTCACCTTTATACCTGTTATTTACGGTAACACCATCAAATAAGGCAGTAGTGGCTGGTAATTTGCTTACATTTTCCAAAAATACATTACAAGCACGGATACTTCTGAAATGTCCATTCCAGTTGCCCCAGCCCGCATTATCAGGTGACAGCAACATGTTAGCCATATTGACATCGGCACCACTGGATGGACGACTTTCGTCACAAATATTCGCAGTTAGTCCAAAACCAGCTGGAATACCGCCGTAAAGGCTATTTAGGTT
>JBIIVV010000107.1:0-10968 GCA_044339235.1 Ferruginibacter sp. | reverse complement strand
GAAGCTCTTTTGCAGCATCGATTACCTCAGCAGAAACCGGCGTTTTATTGGTAATAATGACATGGGCATTTTTGCACCTTTCTGCCATCTGGTTACTAGCCGTTCGGTCATGATAAATCACCTCCCCCAGCTCATAAAAAGCCTTCCAACTAAGATCTCCCGGATTGAGTGTAAACCCGTCAGTAATAACTATCTGCACAATAAATAATTTTATTTTTTCACAATAATAAAAACATTTTTTTAGTTGAATTTATTTCAAATGCTGATTATTGCATTTTACTGTCAATCCCCAAAAGTTAAAAACACCCTATCACTGAAAGCTACAATAGCCAGCAATAGGGTGTCAAAAAAATATAAACTAAATCATCCCCAATTACATAGTATACTTGGTTACCCCAGGTATAGCAATCGGATAAAAGCCATCTGCATTTGGAAGTAATGGTGGCAACGCATCAAAACTGTACTCTTTTGGATGAATGTCAAGTCCACAATTAATAGCTTTATCCCACTCTATCTTTTGACCAGTGTAGGTAGCCATACGACCAAGAATTGAAGTCATGGTGCTTTTAGCTCCATTTTCAGCATCCGCAAATTTATATTCTCCCTTTGCGATTGCGGCAAATAATTCAACATGCTCAGTTTGATAAGGATTATTTTCAGTTTTCTTGTCAAACTGGAATAACACTTTACCATTGTGATCAATAATATTGGCTGCACCTGCCTGAATTTTACCTTTTGTTCCTACAAACAGTTCATCCACCTTACTAGTAGTACCCGGAATATGACGACATTGACTATTCAAAATACTTCCATCAGCATAAGTATACTCTACAAAATGATGATCAAATATTTCTCCATGCTCTTTTCCTTTTCTAACTTGTCTACCACCCATTCCTTCTGCCTTCACTGGATAGCCTCCCTTAAACCAGTTAACGGCATCTAGGTTATGTACATGCTGTTCGGTAATATGATCCCCACACAACCAGTTAAAATAATACCAGTTACGCATTTGGTACTCCATTTCTGTCTGGCCAGCTTTCCTAGGCCTAACCCATACTCCATCATTATTCCACCATGCTTGCATAGAAGTGATATCTCCAATTAAATCCTTTCTTTTGTAAAGTTCACGATAAGAATTTTGGTAATGACGTTGCAGGCCTACTACCACATTTAATTTTTTTTGTTTGGCGATGGCAGCAGTTGCCAACACACTTTGAATTCCGGCAGGATCTGTAGCAACCGGCTTTTCCATGAACACATGCTTATTCTGTTTGATGGCTTCAGCAAAATGAATAGGTCTAAATCCTGGAGGAGTTGCCAATACTACTACATCGGCAAGAGCAATCGCTTTTAAGTAACCGTCAAAACCTGTGAATTTTCTTTCTTCAGGAATATCCACCCTAGTATTTAGGATAGCCCTACCACCGATAGATTCTGCCATTTCATCACTGGTAAGTGATTTATAGCAAGCATCCAAATTGTCTCTAAAAGCATCTGCCATAGCCACAATTCTTACATTTTGCTTACTCAACAGCGCTTGGGAAGCGGCCCCAGTTCCGCGACCACCACAGCCAACAAGTACGATCTTAATAAC
The DNA here is from genome assembly GCA_044339235.1 of Ferruginibacter sp. GTDB lineage: Bacteria > Bacteroidota > Bacteroidia > Chitinophagales > Chitinophagaceae > Ferruginibacter. Next base: position 9,374 of record JBIIVV010000107.1, on the reverse strand, counting down.
ATCATCGGCACCAGAGAAATAATTGGCATTAGAAATAAGTGGTGCTGCAATTAATCCACCTGCCAGCATTGAACCCTGCCGCAAGAATTCTCTACGGTTTGGATTAGTAAGTTTGGAAGCATCGTTTTTCATAATAATTAATTTAAATGGTCAATTTATAGTTAACAATATTTGATAAAAAAACATTTTTGATCGCTCAGAAATTTAAATACAATTGCTTCCGTTTTATAGGAAGATTATTTCCCTAGATACTGCTTAAAAAATTCATTGATTACTTCTGCACTTGGCTGAACCAAGGGCCGAACGATACGAAAACCAACAGAAGCTGCATCAGTTAACCACCATTTACTTTTTGGAATTTGAGGATCCCGACGATTCATCGACGGATCCGATTTAGATCGATCGGCAGACCTGAGTTGAATTGCCTCATCTGAAAAACCACCACCTCTTATAACCTTTGGATAATGAGCCTTATTGGGCTCCACAAAAGGATTATCCGTGGTTGGCCCCATGTTTTCCATTCTTTTTTCGTTGTAATGATCAAGCGTCCATTCGCTAACGTTACCCAGCATATCGTATAGCCCCCAAGCATTCGGGAGCTTCATTCCTGCCTTTTGAAATTTGTCCTCACTATTATCTTTGAACCAAGCATATTTCCCCAACTGCTTTTCATCATCACCAAAATAAAATCGAGTTGTTGACCCTGCTCTACAAGCATATTCCCATTCTGCCTCGGTAGGAAGTCTATAAAAATCACCTGTTTTATTATACAACCACCTGCAATACATTAATGCAGCATATTGGGACATACTATTCACTGGATAACCGCCCTCTTTTCCCATACCCCAACTTAAATCAATATACTGAGGAGTAGGTTTGGTTATAGCATCAACAGTTGAATTATCACTGGTATTTTCATCCTTATAATAAATATCAAATTCATCTCTACTTACTTCAAAAGCGCCCATCCAAAAAGCTGCCAACGTTACTTTTCGTTGAGGACCTTCGTCTGGCTTTCGGCCTTGCTCTTTATCACTACTTCCCATCAAAAAACTACCCGCCTGGATTGGAACCATCTTACTTTTAATTTGAGAACCGGGAACATTAAATTGATAAGGTGAAAAAACAACTTGAGTACCCTGAGCACCTAGCATTTCAAAACTGATAATAGCAGAAAATAACAACAAAAAATTCTTCACCATGAAATTATAAAATTGAAGCTGAAAGATAAGCAATTAATTAAAACAAATATTTTTGTTAGCTATGTTTCCAAAAAAATGAAAAGCCTTTAGTGGAATTTAATACCAGCTTTCCCTTTTTTATCTCTGCGATGAGGACTTCTGCTCCCAAAAAAGAGGCCAGTTTCTTGGCTTTTTTAATAGGTAGAATACTGCATGCTGTAGCCAACCAATCTGCCATAGTTCCATCTGCGGCAATAACCGTAACATTTCTTTGAGAAGTAACCCCATACCCTGTAGTAGGATCTATGATATGGGAATACCTTTTTCCATCTTTTTCAATAAACTGATAGGCATCCCCGGAGGTGGTTACAGCTATATTTTGAAGAACTAGTTTTTGAGTAAGTAGCTCATCCGTAGTTTCGGGAACATTTACTCCTACAACCCATCCCTTTTTATCTGCTGGAGCACCACTCATAACTATATCGCCACTAGCATTTACTAATGCGTGATGGATGTCTTGGGTGTGCAAAAAATCAATGATTTTCTGAGCAACATACCCTTGGGCGATACCTCCAAGATCTAGTTGCATGTCAATCTGGGTTAATCTTGCCGTTTTATTTACCGTATCAAGAATCAATTTATCAAACCCAATCAAATTTCGGACACGCTTTACCGTAGAGTCGTTTGGAAATAAGTGCTGCTTTCTTGACTTTCGCCACAATTTAGAAAGTGGACCCATCGTAATGTCAAAAGCACCCTCACTCAACTCGTATGCTTTTTTAGATTTCAATAAAATATCATACAACGCAGGAGATACACTTACTGCCTGGGAGTTGATACCTGCAGTTGCAGTTAATTTGCTCAATTCGCTGGTATCTATGTAATCACTAAAAATAAAGTTAAAAGAATCTACTATAATGAAACAACGCTTCGCAACCCTAGCTGCCTGCAGACTGTCATTTGAATAGAACACCACCGTAAAAGGAGCTCCCATCTTTGATTCAGTAAAAGAAAAACGACTTTGCTGGGCATCCCCAGCTATCGTTGAGCAAAAAGAAATGGCGATAAAAAATATCCTTAAAAACATTTTTTTAAATTTTATAAATGACTGTCGGTAAATTTAGATCTTAAATTATAAAAACAATGGAAAGAAGGAAATTTATGCAGCAATCATTATATACAAAAACACCTGCCAAATAATTCGGCAGGTGTTTTTTATTAAAACAATTGATACATACCAAGAATCTCTAATCTCCGATTTTATATTTTACTGCCTCAGTAATTCCCTTCCAATTATCCGTTCTAAAAGGACCAGCAGGAAATCCTTCTTGATTAAATAAATTATTGTCCACAGTATCATCGGCCCAACCAAATCTCACTGCAATCGGACTGGTCGTTCCTTCATGGTAAACAACTACCTTATCTCCAACAATATAAGCCCTAGCATAATGGAATTGATGATCCGCACCAGCAATTTCAAATCCTTGCAAATATCCATATTTATTATTCGTTGATAACCCAGTTCCGATATTGCTAAATGAAACTGAAATTTTATTCCCCTCCACTTTGAAAGATTGATAGGTAGGGCCACTAAAAACATTGTCTTTACCATAGGTTTGGTGTAAGGCCACTGCTGCAAGCCTTTTTCCAACATCTTGTTTGTTAGTTGGATGTATATCTGTTGAATTGCCGATATCGGTTGTAACCGCCATCCCTGTATTGGGCAAAGACAAAGTAAGCGTTTGCGCCTCTCTTAATTCGGCCCAAGTACTCCCTTTTCTGCTATCTCCATTGTTGGCATTAAAGGTAGCAAGTTGAACAAAATAAAATGGAAATTCTCCTTGGTTCCATGATTTTCGCCAATCGCTAATCATCAAAGGAAAAGCTTTGCGATACTGCCAAGCACGACTGGCATTTGATTCGCCCTGGTACCAGATAGCACCTTTGATGGCGAAAGGAATCAAAGGATACACCATTGCATTAAAAAGCAAACTGGGATAACTATTGGCACCCACCGTTGACCCAATCTTAATCGCTTCTATTTGAAAAGACCATTCTCCTGCAAGTAATAATTTGGTAGATCCGATATGTAACTTAATATCATCCGCCTCTGCATAGATACCTCCACCGCCGCCGCTGTCCATCACCCTCACCGCAATCACATTATTTCCCTCCTTCAAAATCCCCGCAGGAATATTGTACTTTCTTAGCGCATTGTATGTAGAAGTACTGCCCACATTTATTCCGTTTACATAACAAATATCAGCATCATCTATCATCCCCAACTCAATAACGGCAGCCTTTCCTGCATCAACTGCTGTAACCTGAATTATTTTCCGAAACCATACAACCCCATCTATATCGCCCAACACTTGCTGCTCCCATAATCCCGGCACTTTCATTTTTGGCCAATGGCTATCGTCAAAAGAAATTGTTTTCCAAGAATTAATTGCTGCTGCAGAAGGCGAAAAGGAAGGCTGTAATTTTTCAAGTCGCTTTGAGGTTGTTACAATTTTTTCTTTGGTTAATGAGTCGATATCTAAAAAGGGCATTGCTGCAATCATCTCTTTATATTCATCACTGTTTTCGAAAGCATTGCGACTAGTCCAAGTTTCTGAATGGGTTCCTCCCCAAGAAGTATTGATCAGCCCAATTGGTACTTTCAAATCAGCATGCAACATTTTTGCAAAGTAATACCCAACAGCTGTGAAATTGCCAGCAGTATTGGGATCACAGAGTTTCCAATCACCTCCAGAGAGGTCATCCTTGGGTTGCGATGCCACTACTCGAGGCACTTCAAATTGCCTAATTTGAGGATAGTTTGCATGTGTCATTTCATTTTCTGCACCACTGGAATTTTTTAATTGAAATTCCATATTAGACTGACCCGAGCAAACCCATACATCCCCTACCAAAATATTGCTGAGTGTTATACTATTTTTTGCGGTGATGATCAGTTGAAATGGACCACCAGCTGATTCTGCTGAAAATTCAATTTTCCATTTCCCCGACTTATCAGCCGTTACCACCCTAGTTTGCTGATTGAAACGGACAGTAATTTTTTCTTTACTATCCGCCCATCCCCAAACAGGAATAGAATGGTCCCTTTGCAAAACCATATTGTCATTAAAAATTTTCGGCAATCGCACATTGGCATACAATGAGCAAGCTATCAAAGTTGCCATTGCAGAAAAGATTATTTTTTTCATGGTTGGGGGTTTGGTAATTGGTTAACAAAAAATATTTACTTACAACTCTTTAATTTTTACACTTCTAAAAGAAACATGGGTACCATGCTCCTGCAAAAGAATATGCCCCTTAGGAGCCATGCCAAAATTTGGCCATTTTTCATATTTGCTCCTAGCCACCAATGCATAAAAATATTGAGTACCCCGCTGGTATTCCACTACTTTCCATCCATTAATCCAGTGCTCAACTTTACCATCCGGATTAACAATCACTCTTCCCCTATTCCACTCACCTATTGACAATTTCTCTCTCCTACTGGGGGTTATTTTTAAAGATGGAATCAAGTCATACAAAGAGGCCATCGTGCGATTACCAATAGAGCCCAGTTTTCCATCAGGATGCTTTTCATCATCCAGTATCTGGTATTCAAGCCCTATGGCAGAACCAGTAGTATTTTCTTTTTCAGTTACAAAATATTTCACTCCACTATTAGCCGTATCGGTTATTTTAAATTCAAACTGCAAATCAAAGGCTCCGAATTCTTCGTTGGTAACAATATCTCCTCCATTGGACGACTCTGCACCATTATTACCTTTTACATTTAAAGTGCCATTTTCTATATACCAAACATTATCAGGAAAATAATTTTTGTATGCACCTCTCCAGCCATTGGTGGTTTTACCATCCCACAATAATCGCATACCTGATTTTTTTTCATCTTCAGAAAGATTATTTGGGATAGTATTGATAACAAAAATATTATCTGCAGGAGCAGCTTTCAAATGATCGGTTTGAATCCTTACATTTCTCCAACGGATTTGCTTGCCAACTTGCGAGGCCTGGCTAATACCATGAACTTGCAAAGCAATGAATCCGCTAGGAGTCATCTCATCAATGAGATGTGCACAAGCAACCCCATTTACCCAAGTACGAATGCTATTTCCAATACATTCTACCCGGTAATGATTCCAAGCGCCATTTTTAAAAGCAGGCTTTGCCGCTGGATTGTTTTCCAATGAATACAACCAGCCCCGTCTAGCTTCATCATAAATACCACCACTCCAAGCCCTATCAGAAGGATCAATTTCCATTTGATAGCCATGAACTCTTTCGGGTGTTTTTTTATCGGTTACGTTACATTTATCATTGTTATCATTGATTTCACTTCTGAATTGAATCCCTGAATTCATATCCCCATTGACTAAAAATTCAACCTCGAAAATAAAATCGCCATAATTTTTTTCTGTTGCCAAAAAACTATTCGGTTCATTGAGCACCGTTGTACCTATTATCTCTCCATTCTTTACTTCATAATTAGCTTTCCCATTGAGTTGCTTCCATCCTTTTAAATCTTTACCATTAAAAAGATTTACCCACTGGGCTTTCTCCTTTGCCTGTGCAAATAATTTGAAAGAAGCGCTTCCTAAGAGCAAGACAAACAACAGTACATATTTACTTTTCATTCGATATTTATTTTATTTAATTTTAAAGTGAAAAAGCAATTAGTTGCCCTTTTTAATTGTAACACGATTTAAGCAATCGGCAATTTATACCCATTATGGTATTGATTCAGCAGATACTTTTTATTGATGGCACGATCAGTAAATTGATTCTTTTCCAAATCCCAGAATAATTTTTGTTTGCTACGGTAAGCGATATTGCCCATTTGAGCCAGCTCAGCCACATGAGCGCCATCCTGTATGGGACAATGCAGTAGGTTCGCATTTTTGGATCTTACCCCTTCAATAAAATTCACCCAATGCTTTTCAAGTCCATTGTCAGCAGATTTCGCAAATGGTAGTACTACTTTTCCAACATTCTTTTTTTCTTCCAACACTTCCCATCCAGACCGACTCAATACCAATGTTCCATTATTTCCTATAAATGCAATGCCATGATCGCGGCCATAGTTTCCATTTCCTATCCCTACTGCATGATCCCAGATAATATTAAAATTATCATATTCATACAAAGTCATTAAAGTATCCGGTGTTTCATATGCAGAATCTGGCGCAGCAAACTTACCGCCTACCGAAACAATTGAATTAGGAGTATTAGCCTTCATCCCTATAAAAGCATAATCCAATAAATGCACTCCCCAGTCAGTCATTAACCCTCCGGCATAATCCCAAAACCACCTGAAATTAAAATGAAAGCGGTTGATATTAAAAGCATGCGTTTTTGCAGGACCCAACCATTGTGTATAATCCACTCCTGCAGGTACCGGAGTATCCGGCATCACGGGTATCGGTTGCTTCCAATCGAGATAACACCACACTTTTACCGTTCTAATATTGCCTAATTTACCGCTATGTACAAAATCAATGGCATCTTTAAAATGCTGCTGGCTTCTTTGCCACTGGCCGCATTGAACTACCTTATTGTATTTTTGTTGCGCATTCACCATTGCCCTGCATTCACCAATTGAATTGCCAACCGGTTTTTCTACATACACATCCTTGCCCGAATCCATTGCGTCGATCATCATTAATGCATGCCAATGATCTGGTGTGCCGATAATGACTGCATCAATATCGTGCTGGTCTAACAATTCCTTATAATGACCAAAAACTTTCACCTTGGATGCCTTTCCAGTGAGTAAATCCAATTCCTTTAATCTTTTGTCAATTATATTTTTATCCACGTCGCAAATGGCAACCAGATTAACGCCAGGTACTTTTAATGCAGCCAACACATTACTCCATCCCATTCCATTTACACCGATCACACCGATTTTGACTTGGTCACTGGGAGCAATCCGATTACTAAAAATGGTAAAAGCATTGCTATCAAAGGCTGATAGTAATAAACTACTGCCTACCAGTGATGCTGAATTTTTTAAAAAAGAACGACGATCATTCATAAAAATTATATTTTATCGAAAAAAGTGATTTTTAATTTAGCCGAATATATTCAATTTATTGCAGTCGGCAATTATTCAAAATAATCAGGGGGCGATTGTATTTGTTAGCAGCCATTTTCATAAGCAACAATGTATTGGCTTACAGTACGATTTTCCTATTATACAAACTGCTTTATAATTCAAATCCTCGAAAAGGGGAAGCATTATAAAGCAGCAAGATATTGTATATAAAAACCGAACTAGGTTGCCCAGGCTTTATCGCCCTTTTTGTATGGATAAGCTCCATCATATTTACCAGGTATCGGCAAATAACGCAAGGCTTGGGTAGCCCCCTCTTTGGAGCTAAAATACCCCAATACAGTAAGCTCTTTCATCATTCTAAAATAATGCGATGGAGCATCTTTAGTTTTGGCAGCTTGGTATTCTTTTTGTTCCTTATCTAGCGTTTGCAATAATTCAGTTCGTTGTGGAGCAGTAGCTTTTACGAAGGAAGTACTGAATTTTTTTTCACTTAATTCGTCAATTTTTTTGAGCCCCTCCATAAATATTTTTTGGTTAGCTTCTTCATAACAGTCTAGGACCATCACCGACATGAATTTTCCAACATTGGCCGTTTTGGCACCTGGACTTGTGGTAGTGGGTAAAATAGTATCCGCAATTTCATTCATAAAAGCTAGCTGGCTTTCGCTAAACAAAGCATTTACAGCTTTGTCATTTGAATGGCAGCCGGAAATACTAAATACAGAACCTCCAACAATAGATCCTCCAAGTAAAATTGCTACATTTTGAAGCAAATCTCTTCTATTCATATTCATCCTTTTAATTGTTAATGGTTTCTATAAATTCCCTTTCTTTAATTCTTCCACAGCAAAATTGGCTGCTCTTGCAGTTAATGCCATATAGGTTAAAGATGGATTAACACATGCTGCAGAAGTCATGCAAGCTCCATCGGTAACAAACACATTTTTTGCATCCCAAATCTGGTTGTTGCCATTCAATACGGATGTTTTAGGATCTTTACCCATACGAGCTGTACCCATTTCATGAATACCTCTACCAGGTGTTCCGTCTCCATCGCGACCTTTAACATTTTTAACACCAGCGGCTTCCAGCATTTCGACAGCATCACTGATCATATCCTTGCGCATCTTCAATTCATTTTCCTTCAACTCACAATCAATGGCCAACACATTAAGCCCCCATTTATCTTTTTTAGTTTTATCCAGAGTTACTTTATTTTCGGCATAAGGAAGGATTTCCCCGAAGCCTCCAATACCCATTTTCCAATCCCCAGGCTCAGACAATGCATCTTTAAAATCTGCACCAATAGACAATTCTGCCACCTGTTTTTTCCATCCTTCACGGCTTGCACTACCCTGGTAACCAAAACCACGTAAATAATCACTTTTATTTCCAAATAGATTTCGATACCGTGGAATATAAATGCCATTTGCCCGACGTCCATAAGTATACTTATCTTCATAGCCGTCCACATCTCCACTAGCACCTACACCAAGGTGATGGTCCATCAGATTATGGCCTAATGCATTGCTACTGCTACCTAACCCTTCTGGCCAAATATCTGTAGCAGAATTCATCAGTAACCAAGTTGAATTTAAAGCAGAAGCATTGACAAAAACGATTTTACTAAAAAACTCATAGGTTTGATTGGTTTCTGCATCTAGTATTTCAACACCTTTCGCTTTTTTAGTATCCTTATCATAAATAAGCTTGGTAACTATAGAAAATGGGCGAACGGTTAAATTGCCTGTTTTCATAGCAGCGGGAAGTGTTGCAGACTGGGTACTAAAATAAGCACCAAAGGAACAACCCAGCCAACATTTATTCTGGTATTGACAATTGGTTCTACCCTCATGTGGTACTGTAATATTAGCAGTACGGCCGATGATCATGGTACGGCTGTTATTATAATGTTTTTTCAACCTAGCTGCTACATCTTTTTCTACGCAATTCATTTCCATTGCAGGCATAAAATGACTATCCGGCAACTGTGGAAGCCCTTCCACAGAACCACTGATACCGGCAAATTTTTCGGCATATTCATACCAAGGTGCAATATCTTTATAACGTATTGGCCAATCTACTCCAAAACCATCCTTTGAATTGGCCTCAAAATCAAA
>JBIIVV010000106.1:0-11000 GCA_044339235.1 Ferruginibacter sp. | reverse complement strand
TCGGGTATTGCTCCAGCGCTGGTAACCGATGTTTTGATGGGATCGGTGGTTCAAGCCAATTTAGGTCAGGCACCTGCCCGACAGGCAGCCAAGTTTGCCGGCTTGCCTGATCATGTGAATTGTACCACCATCAATAAAGTATGTGCCAGCGGAATGAAATCCATCTCATTGGCTGCACAAAGTATTCTGCTAGGGGATTCAGCTATTGTAATTGCTGGCGGTATGGAAAGTATGAGCAATGTGCCTTTTTATGCAGATACCCTGCGCTGGGGTAACAAGTACGGCAATACGCAAATGATAGATGGATTGGTGAAAGATGGACTAACGGATGTTTATGATGGAAAGGCGATGGGAAATGCAGCTGAACTTTGCGCTAGCACCTGTGGAATTACCCGGCAGGAGCAGGATGCCTTTGCTATCGAAAGTTACCGGCGTGCTCAGTTTGCAGTAAACGAAGGGAAATTTGAAAAGGAGATCATTCCTGTTGTAGTGCCCCAGCGAAATGGGTCAACAGTACTATTTGGAAAGGATGAGGAGCCTTTCAATGTTGTATTTGATAAGATTCCTTTGCTGAAGAGTGCTTTTATAAAGGACGGAACCGTTACTGCAGCCAACGCTTCAACTATGAATGATGGAGCAGCAGCATTGTTGCTAATGAGTAAAGCAAAAGCGGACGAGTTGGGCCTTAAACCAATTGCCCGAATTTTAGCTTATGCTGATGCAGAACAGGCGCCTGAAATGTTTACCACAACCCCATCTTTGGCGGTTCCGATGGCAGTGAAAAAAGCGGGATTAAAAATGGAAGATATAAGTTATTGGGAGCTCAATGAGGCTTTTTCGGTAGTGGGAATTGAAAATAGTAGGCGGATGAAATTGGATCCGGCAACAGTAAATGTAAATGGGGGAGCAGTGGCATTGGGCCATCCATTGGGTTGTAGTGGGGCAAGGATAATAGTAACCCTTATCAATGTGTTAAAGCAAAACAATGCCCGTTATGGAGCAGCAGGTATCTGCAATGGGGGCGGAGGGGCTTCAGCGATGGTGATAGAAAATCTTTAAGTCTTTATAAAAAAAGATGTCATCTCTTATTAAGGAGATGACATCTTTTTTGAATCCTATAATTTTACCCCCAACGTAATGCCATAGGTTTTGGGATCACCTAGCCTAACTGCACCAAAATCATATCCGTAACTAACATAATTTTTATTGGCAAGATTGCGGACCCAAAATTTTAGTGACCATCCCGGAGCACTGATGCCAATACTTGAATTAAGCAAGTTGTAGGAGAGTTGCGAAACCGTATTAGCTAAATCAAAAAATTGTTTTCCTATATATTTCCATTCCCCTCTAAAAGTTATTTTTAAAAGATGTTTCTGTGAAAGCGTACATCCGTATTGGGCAGCCATCATGGAGGTTACATCTGGAGTGAAAAGTTGTTTTTTTCCTGTAAGGTCGGCTTCCGATCCGTATTGAGCCAGTTTAAGATTGTTAAAGCTAGCATCGGTATAACCAAGATTGTAGTCCACCTGAAAGCCATTCAATAGTGCATGCGTTTCCAGTTCTATCCCTTTGCTGGTCATCTTGCCCGTATTTTTTGTAATGGTAACGGCATCTGGCAATATGAGTGTAGGCACCTGCGCATCATTTACTGCGGAATAAAATGCAGTGACATTCACCAGTAATCGGTTATTTAAAAAATTGTTTTTTAAACCTATTTCATAATTGTTACTGTATTCGGGTTGATAAGCAAATAAGGCAGGCTGCGAAGGATCAGATGATAGCGGAGTTAGTCCACCTGCACGGAAACCCTTGCTATAATTGGTGAATAATAAATGATTGTTGCTCAAAGCATAACTAGCCGATAGTTTGGGTGATACCGAGTGAAAAACTGCACTAGCAGAAGTGTCTGACCGAAAGTCAAATATTGGAGTCGGGTCTGGATCCATTTGGTATTGGCCAAGAATGGATTGTTCCTTTTTTTCACGATCGTAGCGAATGCCTGCTGTCAAATTCAATTTGCTGGTTAGTGCATAAGTTCCTTGCGCAAATATCGCCATACCATTGCTGATCGCTTTGGCACTATTAATCAGCGAGAAATTTTTGTCTGGAGATCCTACCATCGCTGCATCTTCACCGAAGTGAATGGCTTGCTTGGTGGGGTTGTCTTGGTGAAAAAAGTAAGCACCTGCAGTCCATTTGAATGCGGATGTTGAAGCGGCAGGAGAAGAAAATTTAAATTCCTGCGTTATGACTTTTACCTTGTTCCAGTCCTTACCATAATTATTGATAAGGGTAATGCCATCAATGGGAGAAAAATCTGCATCCATTGGATTATCGTAATAGCGGTAATTGGATTGATAGGCAGTTTGTGAGCTGAAGCTAACTTTTTTTCCAAAGTGATTAGCAGACAAAGAGGCGTTAAAAATATTATCGGTCATATTGGATACCGCATTCTGGCTAAGTAGAAAAGGATCCTTCAGTGCATCTTCGATTCCGGATACCAGCGGAAAGGCTCCCTTATTGCGGTTATTATTGTGTTTTACATTTAATGTGATCGCCCACTTGTCTGTAGGAAGGTACTTTACATAATAATTTCCAGTAAAGCTATTCTGTTTATCAAAGGGTGTATTATTGTATTGGTTGGTATAGAAGCCATTCGATTTGTCATAGAGTGCGGCCATTCCAACATACAATTTGTTTTTAATAAGCGGTGCACGAAATCCGGCAGAGTACCGCTGCAAACCAGCATTACCATTGGTGATTTCTGCAAATCCACTTGCCTTATTGCCCGGTTGTCGAGTAATGATATTGATAACGCCTGCTGTTGCATTTCTTCCATACAAGGTACCCTGAGCTCCCCGCAGAATTTCAATGCGCTCTACATCAAATAATTGGGCAATATAAGTATCGAGGCTAAATTGGTTAACACCGTCAATATAGGTTGCTACTGCCGGATCGTATGAAGTGGTGGCAATACCCCTTATGGAGGAAACATTTCTTCTGTCACCAGGATCAGCAGTATATAAATTGGGTACGATTGCTGTAAGGTCCTTGCTGTTCCACAACCGATATTCTTCCACCTGACGGGCAGATATGGCTGTAATGCTATTCGGGACTTCTTGCAAAAGCTCTTCTGTTTTTTGGGCGGTTACTACTACCTGGTCTAGCATTTTAGGCGATAGTTGCAATTGTATATTTAGCGGTAAGTTGACTGCTGAAGTATTCAATGAACGGCTAAAATCTGCATAGCCGTTGGCTGAAATCTGCATTGTTAGTGTTCCCTTTTCAACACCGGGAATAGTAAAAAATCCATTTTGATCTGTAACTGCACCAGTTGAAGTATTTAATAAGCGAACGCTTGCACCAGCGATTCCCTTCGAGGAAGCGTCGGTAATCTTTCCCGAAATTTTTAATTGCTGTTGAGAAAAAGCGATGAGGGTAAAAATCACATTAATAAGAAATAAGAAGCATTTTTTCATTGTGTTAGTTTTGTTGTTCGTTGATTCAGTTAAAAATTACATTTATTGAATGGTTGACAAATTTTTTCAATACGTAATAAATTTTTTATTAGTTGGTTAATTCAGTTGGATGGCGGAGGATAAAGGCAGTTTGTACCAAACAAAATTTGTTGCATTTTAACGAGCAGGGCATCAAATTGTTCGAAAATAAAAAAAAACCCGTTGCCGAATTATTCTTGCGGCAACGGGTAGCAAATATAGTCAATGACATTGAATCAAAAATATTAACCAGGGAAATTGGATAGTTTTAACATACTGGCTATAAGCTGATGGAATATCATTTGATTATTGTTTATTTTGATGAAAATAAAATGGTTGATAACACTAGGGCATTCGTTTCTGTTGAATGATCGGGTTTACTCACAATATATAGGTTATGCAATTTTCCTGAAATCGGTCGAAGACTAAAATGTAAACTAGTACTTAGGCCTCTGCCCTCCGGCAATTTTGTGGCGGTGTATTTCCCAGGTTCTAAGGAAGCTTCACCTATTTTTGTTCCATCGGGGGAATCTACATGTATTTCAAAATGATAGCTACTAGTGGGTGCTTTTTCCCAAGCAGTGGTAAGATCAGCTGATGTTATACCGCTGAGGTCGATATTATCTAGGCTAAAGGAACCCGTCACTTTAGGAACGATCAATAAAAAGTTATCGTCAATTGTAGTAGTGGTAAAGTTGGATAAGTTATTAGCGCCTTCAAAATTAAGTAATGGATTTTTCAAAGCTACCGAACCTATTGCAGATAAGGATTTAAGTCCAGCTGCAGCTTTGTCGATATAAGTAGCAGAAAGCACCAGCATCCCATTTTGTTTGGAAGCTTTGCCTAATGTAGCATTGATCGATCCACTGATGGCCAATGATTTTTTAATTTGTTTATTTCCAGCCAATGTTTGTATCCATGCAACGATCTGCTTTGCTTCTGCTTCTTTTAAATTGGGATGAGCAGCCATTGCTACTTCGCCCCAAACTCCAGAGCCGCCTTTGATTATTTTATTAGCCAAATTTGCTGTTGCAACGGGATCCTTTTGGTAACGCGTAGCTACGTTTAAAAAAGAGGGGCCTATTGATTTTTCGGCTTGTTTGTGGCATGACTTACAATCGTTGGATTCGATCAGGCTTTTTCCAACCATCGCCTCGGTCATTACCTGGTGTCCTAGAGAAGCAGAGGCTTTGTCGGATCCTTCAATATAATCAGCTGAAATGAAAATATTTTCAACCCTTTGTATAGCGGAAGGATCTTCCTTGTCGTCAATTTGTAAGCTATAGCTAACGGGCTTATTTAAAAAATAGAAAGTTTTATTTCCGGGAATAACAAAATTTACTACCGGGGCTTTATTTCCTGCATATACCGCTATCTCTTTACTTTTTGAGCTTGCTCCTTTACCATCACTCACAGAAACGGAGATAGCATAATCACCTGGTTTGTCATAAGTGTACTTGAGGGCTGGTTCGGTAGTTTCTTTTGTAATTCCATTTCCCAAATTCCACACATAATGTAGTTGGTCATTTTCAGGATCGATTGCTTCTGCGGATGCCTGTATTGAAAAAGGAAGGCTACCCGAACTTTGATCCAAAGTGAATGAATTGATCTTTGGGCTACGATTTCCAGGATTGAAGTCGACCCTAGAAAGTCCTGCATCCGAATTTTTTGTAAACCAGCCATCTCCATATTCGAGTAGGTACAATTTACCATCGGGCCCTACTTCCATGTCAATCACTGATTTGAATTTTGATTTTTCCATAAATGGTTCCATTTTGTCAAAGTCACCATTTGGTTGCATACTTACCACTTTTATCCAGCCACGAATCCAATCATATATAAATAGTTTTTTATTGTAGTAATCAGGCAAACGGGTTTCTTTGGGATACATGTCTGTATAATATACGGGGCCAGCCATTGCATTTCTGCCACCAGCACCTGTTTGAGGGAAATCCTTTGAATTTGCATAAGGATACCAGATAAACGCGGGTTGGGCTGGAGGTAATAGTTTTATTCCCGTATTGTTGAGCGATGCATTGACGGGTTTTGCAGGGTCAAATAAATCACCTGATTTGCCATTACTATAATTGTACACATGATAGGGATAGTTATTTCCTACAAAAAGAGGCCATCCAAAAAAACCGGCTTTTCTTGCTTGGTTCACTTCATCATATCCTCTTGGACCACGCAGGTCAAAACTATCGGTGCCAGCATCCGGACCAACTTCTCCCCAGTACAAGAAATTATTTTTTTGATCTATAGAAATGCGGAAAGGATTGCGGTTGCCTTGGACATATATTTCTGGGCGGGTGCCGACAGTTCCTTTTGGATAAAGGTTTCCTTCAGGAATTTCATACGTTCCATCTGCTTTCACACGAATGCGTAAAATTTTACCTCTAAGGTCATTGGCATTGCCGGAGCTTCGCCTAGCATCATATTGTTCGTGGCCGGGTCGGTCATCTATAGGGGCATAGCCGTTATTAATAAAGGGTTGCTTGGGTTCGTTGAATGGCGTTGAATTATCACCGGTAGAAACACAAAGCAAGCCGTCTTTGTCAAAGGCAATCGACCCTCCAGTATGACAGCAAATTTCCCGCTGTGAGTACAATTGCAACACTATCTTTTCTGAGGAAAGGTCGATTTTGTCATTGGTAAAGGTAAAACGAGATAACCTATTGACTGAAGTGTCTGAAGGGCTGTAGAAAATAAACACATAATGGTTATTTTTAAAATCAGGATCTATTTTAATTCCTAATAAACCTTCTTCGGCATTGGCACCATTATTCGTTTTATAATAAACGTTTAAAAAACCAATTTGCTTAATGATGGAGTCCCCTTGTTTGTACAACATGATTTCACCTCTCCGCTGGGCAACCAAAATATCCAGGTTTGGCAATATGGTCATTTCCATGGGTTCGTAAAATTGACCATTTACCATCCTTATTTTATTAAAACGGTTTTCATCTGGAACCCTTAATGTGGTTGCTTTTGAATAGTTCAGTTTGTTATTATCTCCAATAGCATATTGAATTCCTCCTAAGATATGGGTAAGATAAGCTGCTTCAGAAAAACTTTCTGTGGTATGACCTAGGTTGGTATAAAATGCCCTGCCTCCATCATATTCATGGTACCAGGCCATCGGATGGTAATCTCCATTTTTGCCACCTTGGTATGATTTTTCATCAACGGTGATTAATACTTTAACCTCTTTATTTAATTTCTTAAAACTATAAAACTCATCCGTTCGATTCCATTGTTTGGAAAGATGTTTGGTTGAAATATGCTGTCCATCTACTATATTTAAAACACCGGGTTGAATATTTTTGAAACTATCTGTGATTCCTGGATGGCTCATGAAATATCCGCCCACCAGTCGGCCGTACCAACCCCAATCATATTCACAATCTGCTGCCGCATGAATGCCCATAAATCCACCACCTGCTTGGATATAGCGCTCAAATTCGGCTTCCTGGTAATGATCCAACACGTCTCCGGTAGTACTTAGAAATACTACAGCGGCATATTTTTGAAGGCTATCTTCTGTAAACCAGTTTGCATTAGTAGTGGTATCTACTTGAAAGTGTTGTTGATTTCCCAACTTCTCAATGGCAGCAATTCCAGCAGCAATTGATTCATGGTGGTAACCAGTTGTTTTAGTGAAAACCAATACTCTTGGATCACCGGAACGTTTTGAACAGGAAGAAAAAATTAAAAGAAGGCTGGTAAAAATTACAACGGCCTTGAAGCAAGCAATGGAGCGATTCATGATTTAGTGGAAATTAATGTAATTAAAAGGTTTTGTCGATAATCGTTAAAGTTAAATAAATGAAGTGAAATCGCCTTAAAATTAACAATTTTTGGTAGCTGTAATATATTTATAAATTATATATATTATTAATCTAGTTTCCAGATTTAAAGTAAGGTGTTAGGATTTACCTACATAGGAGGGCAAAGAAGGAATTTATTGAAATTTAGCCATTCATTTTCTGACAAGTTGCAGAAATGGGGAATAGGTCAGATAAATCTGCTATTTAAATGGTTGTTGGAGGAAATAATAGGAAGTGTTATTTATACATTGAATCTAAAATGCATTACATCTCCATCATGCACGATATATTCCTTTCCTTCAATTCTTAAGCGACCATTCTCGCGGCAGGCTGCTTCTGATTGGTAGGTGATAAAATCTTCGTATGAAATTACTTCCGCTTTGATAAATCCTTTTTCAAAATCGGTATGAATCACACTGGCAGCTTGAGGTGCTTTCCATCCCTGATGGATAGTCCAGGCCCTTACCTCCTGAACACCTGCAGTGAAATAAGTAGATAGGTTGAGCAATTTATAGGTAGAGTGAATCAAACGATCCAGCGCTGGTTCTGTCATCTTATATTCTTCCATAAACATTGCCTTGTCATCCGGATTGTCAAACTCTGCAATCTGGGCTTCAATGGCATTGGTCATTATGATTACCTGAGCACCCTCATTTTTAACTGCTTCTATCAATGCATCTGAATATTTATTTCCGGTATGCATAGACGCTTCATCCACATTAGCTACATATAAAACAGGTTTTTCGCTCAGTAAAAAGTTTTCAGCAATGGCTGCTTTTTCTTCTTTGCCCAAGTTCATAGAAAGGATACTTTTCCCTTTATTTAGCTGTTCTTTGCATTGAAGCAATACATCATATTCCAATTTCATCTTGGCATCACCTGTCTTCAACATTTTTTCCATCCGCGACAATTTCCTTTCCACACTATCGAGGTCCTTCAATTGTAATTCAGTTTCAATAATCTCTTTATCACTGATGGGATTGATAGCACCTTCTTCCCTTAAAATATTTTCATCTTCGAAGCAACGGATTACATGAATAATGGCATCCACTTCACGAATATTGGCTAAAAATTTATTTCCTAGTCCTTCGCCTTTGCTAGCTCCCCGAACAAGGCCTGCGATATCTACAATTTCAATTTGGGTAGGAACTGTGCGAATAGGTTGTACCAGTTCTTCCAATTTATCCATCCTAGGATCAGGAACATTTACCAAGCCCGTATTGGGTTCAATGGTACAAAACCGGTAATTGCTAGCCTGCGCCTTTGCGCTACTGCTAACTGCATTGAATAAAGTTGATTTTCCCACATTGGGTAATCCCACGATGCCTGCTTGTAATGCCATTGTTGAAATACTTTTTTGATGCTTAAACGAGTGCAAAGGTAATGGGTTAATTTGAAGATTGGGTATTTGGATTGACGGTAGATATTAAAGGAAAACTGTATTTTGATATTTAATACTTAATTTCCAATATTTATTTGATAAATTATTACTATGACTCTTAGTCGAATTTGGTCGGCATTTATAATAATTGCAATTGTCACAGCAGGCCTATTGGCTGTTTTCTCTGATTCCCATCGAGCTATTTTTTCAAATATGGTAACTGGGAAATCAGGTGATACCATAAAAATCAAGACCGTATCGATTGCGGTGGCTGGGAAAGGAACTGAAATAATCGGACAGTCAGACTCACCGTTTAATAGTGACGAAAAGGTAATCCATGTTGGAGCAGATCAGCTAATGACCTATCGTATTCAGACATCAGATGGGATTTTAGAAACCTGTCAGACAGCGGTGACCTTGTGTTTGAAATTAATCGGGTTCTTAGCATTGTTTATAGGCTTTTTATCCATTGCTGAAATGGCAGGCGGTATAAGGTTTTTATCGAGACTGATTGGACCTTTCTTTTCAAAAATATTCCCTGAAATCCCCAAAGGGCATCCAGCAATGGGGCATATGCTAATGAATTTTTCGGCCAATTTACTAGGGTTAGACAATGCGGCCACCCCTTTTGGAATCAAAGCAATGGAAAGCTTGCAGGAAATAAACTCCAATAAATCAGTTGCTTCCAATTCCCAGATAATGTTTTTATGCTTACATGCATCTGGACTCACTTTAATTCCTGTTAGTATCATTGCCCTTCGCTCTGCTGCAAAGGCAGCCAATCCAATGGATATTTTTATTCCTTGCATGATAGCCACTTTTGTTGCTACCATGGCAGCTATGACCATCGTTGGATTAAAACAAAAGATAAAATTATTCCAACCGGTTATCATTGCTTGGGTGTTAGGGATTTCATCTGTGATCGCCCTATTGGTAGTTTATATTTGGTCTTTGAATGCAGAAGCTATTCAGTTATTTTCAGGCTCTTTGAGTAGCGGCTTGATTTTGCTTATTTTTTTGTTGATTATCGCTGGGGCATTGTATAAAAAAATATCCGTGTTTGATGCATTTGTGGAAGGAGCAAAGGGAGGGTTTGAAACTGCCATTCGGATCATCCCTTATTTGGTGGGGATGCTGGTTGCTATCAGTATGTTGCGAACCAGCGGTAGTTTTGATTTTGTAGTGGATGCAATTAAAAGCATGGTTACACTAACGGGAGCAGATACCCGGTTTGTAGATGGACTGCCTACCGCTTTGATCAAACCTTTCAGTGGCGGCGGAGCCAGGGGGATGATGGTGGATAGTATGAAAACCTTCGGCCCCGATTCATTTGCAGGGCGCCTGTCCTGTATTTTACAAGGATCTTCTGACACCACGTTTTATGTAATCGCAGTATATTTTGGAGCGGTATCGGTTAAGGATACTCGCTATGCGGTGGGATCCATGTTGCTGGCCGATTTGGTAGGGATCATTACTTCAATAGCCTTGTGTTATATGTTTTTTGGGTAGTAGGAATTTTCAATTAATGAATCATGCCTAAGCGCAAATGGCTATAAAAAATAGCAATATTTTATTTTCTAGATTTCCTTGTTTTTTTTGATGTTTTTTTCACAGTCCTAGCTTTTTTCCAATTTTTTTTATTGCCTTTTTTTCGGGGCAATATTTTTTTGTGAGAAGTCTTTGCAGGTGAAATAGCCGTTTCCGGTGTCGTTGATTTGAACGCCTCCATTTCTTCCTCTTCACCTGTTCCAAAATAATTGCCAAATAAATTGGCCAGGTCTTTTGCATGATATATACCCCGATTATATTTATTGCCCAATACCACAATGGTTGCAGAATCCTCTAGCAATCGAATGAATGCTGCATTATTGCCATGCCACCATCCATTGTGATAAATCATTTTTTTTCCGGAAGGGAAGTTATTCATTCTCCACCCTAGTCCATAATTTCGGATGCCAGGCTTTTCATTACTATAGGGAGTATAGGCTTCTTCCAGTGTTTTTTGGGTAAATAAGCTGCCGCCAGTTAACGCTCTATCCCATATCAGCAGATCGCGCGGGGTACTATAGATATTCTTATCTCCATATACACAATCCAAAAAATTTAGCGGTATCAATTTGCCTCTATAATCGTAACTCATTGAAACCTTGCCAGAATCCCTGCTGTTATTATATACAAATGTGTGTTTCATTTGTAGTGGGGCAAAAAATGTTTCCTGTAAAAAATTGCCATATTTTTCTCCACTTACTTTTTCAATCAACAGCGCTAGCAATGCAAAATTGGTATTACAATAGG
>JBIIVV010000335.1:0-3125 GCA_044339235.1 Ferruginibacter sp. | reverse complement strand
TTGTAACTTCCACTCGAATTTGCTACTGCACTTAAGTTTCCAATAGCCGTATTGTCATATCCTTTAGTCAATTGTAATGCTTGACTACCAACTGCAGTGTTTCTTGCACCAGTTAGATTTTCTAAAAGGGCGTATGATCCAAAAGCCGTATTTGCCTCGCCCGTTGTATTGTTTTTTAAAGCAAAATAACCAACTGCTGAATTGACTGCTCCTGTTGTATTGAGCCCTAAGGAAGCATTGCCTAAGGCGGTATTTTTAGAATTGGTTCCAGCGCCCTTTCCTACTTTCAATCCATTCACCGTTAAATCAAATGCTCCCAAATCCACTACTCCAGTAGCTCCTGTATAGGGCACTCCCGAACTAGTCGAATTAGCCCAAGATAAATTGCCAGTTCCATCGGTGGTTAATATTTGATTAGCGGATCCGCTATTAGTAGGAAAGGTATTGGAACCTGCAATTAAGGTAGGAATAGTAACCGTACCTGTAAAACTGGGAGAAGCCAGCTTTGCCTTTGAATTCAAAGCAATTTGATTGGCGACAATGGCATCTGCCTGGGCTGTGGTGATTCCTACCTTAGCCGAATTCACTACAATCGCAGTCGCTTGGGCTGGTGTAATGCCTAGTTTAGCAGTATTGGCGACAATCGCATCCGCCTGAGCTGTGGTGATTCCCACCTTAGCCGAATTCACTACAATAGCACTCGCTTGGGCAGGCGTAATGCCTACTTTAGAAGTATTGGCCACAATCGCATCCGCCTGGGCTGTGGTGATACCCACCTTAGCCGAATTCACTACAATCGCAGCCGCTTGCGCTGGACTAATGCCTACTTTAGCAGTATTGGCGATAATGGCATTGGCCTGGTCTACAGTAATTCCATTAAAAGCATAGGGCACACTCAACAATTGCTCAGTGCCCATGTCAAGAAAATGATTATCGGCCTTGGGGTCAACCTCTACCTGTAAGAATTTAAGGCCCACTTGCCAGTTAACTCCAGCAATCGTTCCGACGCTGCTAATAGCACCCACACTTCCTATCTGTACCGCAAACAAACCTCCAAGGTTGGTTTGTACGGTTCTGGATTCGGTATATACAACTGGACCAGCAAATGAATTATTCCGGATGGAAACACGCAATGTCATGGTCTGGTTAGGCAAAGGATTACCCACCGCATTACGGGCTACCCCCTGGTAGTTGAGTAAATTAGGCGTCTGTGCAAAACCAGCAAAGCCGATGGTAAGCAGCGTGATTAACAAGAGTAATTTGTTTATGCGAGGGGTTGTTAGGGGCATTTTTTATCGGGTTTAGGGGTTTAGATGTTTAGAAGTTTAGTGTTTAGGGGTTTAGTCGAACTATTATCATCTATCCATTATCAACTATCCATTATTCAACTATCCATTATCAACTATTCATTAGTCACCTATTATTGTAGGCACTTTCAGTTTTCAGTTAACCAGTTATCAGTTATCCTTCACTATCCGATGCACTTCTTTCTTCACCTATTTTCTAGAATGAGCCAAAGGGGGCTAATTTTTTAAACATTTCAGAAGGGTTGCTGAAAAAACAGATTGTACAAATCAGTGGAAACGCAGCTGCCAACCAATAAGCAGGTAACAATATAAAAATACAGGACAGATTATTTAGAGGAAGTAAGAATTTTTGGAAAGGTACAATAAAATAACTGGGCAGCAATTTACTGCTGTTTATGGGGGATATTGAGGAGATGTCATCTTTTAAATGGAGATGACATCTCCGCAAAAAAAATCAACCCCCTTTTGGTTCTTTAATACCTCCCATGCAGGTAAACTAAACCTTTGATAAATTTTTTCTTTTTCCTGCAATAGTTGCTTTCGATTTCTTGATTGTAAGTTGTAGGTTTTTAAAATAATCACTGAGCTGCTTCTCCTCTTTAGCAGTCAACGGTTTATCTCCACCAATAAAATCCACCGCTAATGCTACTTTTTTAGGTTTCATATAAATGGGTTTTTAAAATATTTATTGATAAGTTTTAGTGCAGCATCCCTTTCTATAATCATTAATCTACCTCCAAAATGAAATGCGCCAAGTGATTCTATATAATGGTTGATTAATTGCGACTTAGCAACAAAGGAAACATTTCCTTCATTTCCTCTTTGAAAAGATAATTTACAAGCATACGCAACTAGATTCCCTGCCACTCCTTCCTATACTTTTGATTTTCCTTTATTGAAAGGTGCATTTTCTATCAAATGAATATAAACATGGCCTTCTTTAACTTCTAAGCTGATTAAGCCTTGTATTACAGAAATGCTATTTGAAATAGTTAATTTAAAAACATCTCTAGCAGGCTCCTTCAACTCCAACTTCCAATCAAAATTCCACCCATTCTTCTTAATACATACCTTACTATCTTCAGCAGTAAATAAGTAGACTTCAGTTTGGAAACTATCCCCTGTAATGGTGTTCTCAATTGAATTTGTCAATCTATCAATTACAAAATCAAGTCCTGTTTTCCCACTAATTTTCACTATGCTAATGTACGAAATCTAAAGCTGTAAAAGAAATCCAGTCCCATTCAATTTGTTATAAAAGAGGTGCAGAAAATCGGCAGCATTTTTTATTGGGAAAGTTGGAATACTTTTAAAAAATCTATCTTATAAAATTGGTGAGGCTTTTTAATGCGAGTTTAGAAGTTTAGGGGGTTAGATGTTTAGAGGTTTAGGGCATTAGTTGAACCATTATCATCTATCCATTATTCAATTATCCATTATTCAGCGATTCATTTAAGAACTTTCAGTTTTCAGTTAACCAGTTATCAGTTAAAAAAAGTTAAATTGTTAAAAAGCCCTAATGGCGCGAACATAATTTATGCCGTCTTTACCACCCCACTCGTTCTGATAGCCACCATTTAAATTTTGATTCCATGCGCTGGTATTCCCATATTCTGAAGAACTCCAATAGTAGTTAAGCTGAAAACCCCCAATAGCTGTTCTTTCTAGATATAATTTATTCAACTCGTCTTTACTTGGCAAATACCAGTCATTATAACCCCCTCCGTTGTAAGCTCTCGCTAATCCTGCTGCATAGCTTGTAGATATTGCATCTTGACTTGTGATAATTGTATTGGTATTAGCTAAGCCAGTTCCTAT
>JBIIVV010000334.1:0-3131 GCA_044339235.1 Ferruginibacter sp. | reverse complement strand
GGTAACAATTAAATTATTGATTTTATCCTAAAAACCATCCAATAATTGATGGCTTTTAGGATCTTCAATAATTATTATTTAAAGTCGGCATCTGTAACCCCTTCATTCAATTTAATGTCTTTGTATACAAAAGGAATTTCTTGACCTCCTACATTTCTCGTTACCTCCGTTGGTAGTAATAAAGTGCCCGCTTTCTTGTAATTTTTATATTCAATGGTCATTGGAACATCTGCATCCTCTTGAACGGAAGTAGTTTCCTCTTTTAGCAGCAAGCCTGATTGAACAGCGTATTCTTGAATAGAAGTTTTTCCACTAGGCATCACCACCTTTAAGCGATAAGTATTTTCATCATTCAATTTTCCGGTACCTAAATAATCTAATTTATACTCAGGATTGGTGATATAAAACAATTGCGGTATAACACCTTTTTCATCGAGGGCTTCCTTGATTTCTTTGACCGTTAAATTCTTTTTCTGAGGCCCCTGTTGCTGGAAACCAACTTTTCCATCAAATACAGATTTCATAATCGTCATAGTGCCCATTTTTATTTCAGTAACCTGTAGGTTGGGATTCATTTTTTTCTCAGTGCCTTCAAAAGTTCTGCCCATCATGTCAAGTCCGATAATCGAGGAGATGGTATTAATTTTCTTAACCTCATCTTTTCCTCCAATGGCTTTCAAGTAGCTTTCTACGATTTCAGCGGCTGAGATACTGTTGGTGTTTTTTCCTGTCTCATTTACTTTTTTGTCTATTGGCTTTTCTATCACTGGATCTGCATTCCGGTCGAAATTTTTGATAGGGTAGCCTAGTCTCATTAATTTGGGGAGAATGGCGCTACCATTCCCTACAATCACAATTCTTGAATTGCTTTCATTGAAATAAGTCTTGGCTACATTCTTAAGATCATCCAAGGTTACACTGTTTATCTTTTGAAGATAGGTTCTGTAAAAATCTTTAGGCAAATTATTGATTAGGATATTAGAAGCATAGGTAGCGGTGCGGGCAGGATCTTCCATACCCAATGCAAAGGATCCATTGTATTTTGCCTTGGCATTATCCAATTCTTCCTGGGTGATTTTGCCATCTCTCATGTTTAGGATTTCTCTAAAAACCTCTGCTGTTGCACTGTCTACTTTGTCGGTACGGACGGCCGCACTGGCACTAAACTGGCTTTGCCAACGGCCACTACCAATTCTTGAATAACTTCCATAGGTAAAGCCATGTTTTTCTCTAAGGTTCATGAATAGTTTACTTTCTGCACCTCCACCCAAAATTTGATTCGCAACCAATAAGGCATGATAGTTTTTATTGCCCATTGGATTTTCAATCAGATTGCCAATAGTTAGTTCACCTTGAACCGCGGTAGGAACATCTACAAAATCAATTTCTGTTTTTGTAGGATTTTCAACAAGTGGGATTGGGGCGATGGTTAATTTTTTCCCCGTCCAGCTTCCAAATGCTTTTGTAGCTATAGCTTTGGCAACATCCGGACTGATATCACCTACAAAAATTAAATACGATCGGGAAGGAGTGATAAAGTTTTTATAAGCTTCTTTTATATCCGCTATGGTCAGCCCTTTTAAACTTTCTTCGGTAGTAAATTCACCCATTGCAGTTTGTTTGCCATAGCTGAGGGCTTTGTTGACCTTGGCTGAAATTGCAGCAGTACTTTTCTCACTTGATTTTAACCCAGTGATGGCCATGGACTTTAGTTTTTCAAAAGAGGCTTCGGGGAATGCGGGATTTTTTATACCATCTGCCAGTAAGTTAAAAGCTTTTTCAAAATATCTTGTCAGCGCACTAGCGTACCCTCCGCTTGCGGAAAGGCCTACTTCAGCGCCAATAAGGTCAACTGCTTCATCAAATTGATCCTTTGGCATCGAGGTGGTTCCTTCGCCCAGCATTTGCCCCATTAATTCTACCAAGCCAGCTTTTTTGCCTTCCAGTATGGGACCGGCATCAATACTGAATGATGAAGTTACTTTGGGTAATTTATGGTTTTCCACCACCAATATCGTCATGCCATTGGGAAGCGTAAATATTACTGGGTCTTTTATTGAAATGACGGGAGCTGGTCCAGCTGCCGGTTTTTTTGATCTGTCTATTTTTGTTTGTGCAAAGCCATGAAGTATTAAAACAACACTCAACGCAACTATTATTAATTTTTTCATCTATGGTATTTTTTCGGTGTAAATAAGTTGAAAGGAATTACAGAATCTATAGAATTATTTTTTTGGTAAATAATATACTACCGTCCGTTGATTTTTATTCAGGTATTTTTTGGCTACATTCTGAATATCTTGCCGGGTTATTTTTCTTATTTCTTCTAGTTCGGTATTGATATTATTGGTGTTTTTGTAGAAAGTATGCCCATTAGCAAGATTCTCTGCTATTCCCAACATTTTGCTATTTTTTCCAATAAATTCATTTTCAAATTGGTTTTGCAATTTGGTGAATTCAATTTCGGAGATAAGGGTAGTTTGCAATTTTACCACTTCATCATCCATGTCTTTTAATAGCGTGTCTAGTGACGTATTGTTGTTGGGTAATGCAAAAGTGATATAGGCTCCATAATCTTCCAAAGAATAATTGAATGACCCAACTTGCAGCGAATTCTTTTTTTCATCCACCATCTTTTTAAACATTCGGCTACTATTACCCTGGCTTAGTACTGCAGAGGCCATTTCTAATATCTTGGATTCCTTTTCAGTTTCACCAGGCACTCTGTAGGCCGCTAAAATTGCAGGTATTTGGATATTGCTATCATATGTTGTATCAATCATTTCTTTTGTGATGGGGGTCTCCTTCGCAACAGTTCTTGTAATAGCCACACCCGACGGGATCTCAGCGAAATAATTTTCTACCAGTATTTTTGTTTTAGCTAGATCAATATCTCCTGCGATCACTAGTACTGCATTATTGGGGGTGTAATATTTTTTATTGAAGGCCTTAAATTCATCTAGGGTAGCTGCATCCAGATCAGCCATGCTTCCAATGGGTACCCAGTTGTAGGGATGATTGGTAAACAGTCGTTTCATAATTTCGCTAAGAAAATTACCATAGGGCTGGTTGTCTACCCGTAATCTTTTTTCTTCTTTTACGACTTCATTCTGTGTTTTAACACCAATCTC
>JBIIVV010000105.1:0-11021 GCA_044339235.1 Ferruginibacter sp. | reverse complement strand
TTATTATTATAATCAATTGTTAAGGTATTATGGAGGTGTTCCACTGATTAAATCTTCCTATTTATTGAGTACTCCTGACTTTACAATTGCAAGAAGTAGTTATGCGGATTGCGTTACAGCAATTGTTAGTGATTTGGATTCAGCTAGCTTATTGCTGAATGGTAAATCAATGGCTATGGGACGTGCTTCAAAAGCTGCTGCAATGGCGCTTAAATCAAGGGTATTGATTAATGCAGCTAGTGATTTGCATGATAAAACCAAAGCGGGTGTTAAATCAACTCTTTTAGGTGGATTTGCAAATTATGATTTGTTGGGTTACTCAAGCGGTAGTCAAGCTGCACGTTGGACAGCTGCAAAGGATGCAACCAAAGCGGTATTGGATTTAGGAGATGTTGGCTATAAATTAGACCTGACAGCACCTCAAACTAAAGATGATGCGATTGCAGATCACATTAAATTGTCTTTAGCAAGAGGCGGTGCTGAAAAAGAAGTTTATTTTGCTAAATATTATATCAATGCAGCTACCGATGATTGGGGTGCTTGGTATCCAAGAAACAATATGCCCAATGGTTACCATGGCTGGTCTTCTACAGAACCAACACAAAACCTAGTGGATAATTATGAAATGATGGATGGTACAAAGTTTGATTGGAATAATCCAACGCATGCTGCTTCCCCTTATGAGAACAGAGATCCGCGTTTTTATGCTGATGTGTTTTATGATGGTGGTGCATGGAAACCACGTACTACGGATGGAGCTGCCATTGATCCTTTTGGAGAATTACAGTTCGGTACTTACGAAACAGGTTCCGCAGGTGCTGGAGTTCCTTATTTTGGACTTGATACAAGAAACAGTTCTATTGAAAACTGGAATGGTACAAGAACAGGATATGTAATTAAAAAATTCATGGATCCTAATCCGGCTATTGTTGACATGAACCAAAAACAAGAGGTTCCAACAGTATTGCTTAGACAAACTGAAATGGTGTTTAACTACATCGAAGCTTGTCTTGAAACAGGTGACGAAGCCACTGCTACAACATGGCTTAACAAAATCCGTTTTAGAGCAGGATTGCCTGCTACTACCTTGTCTGGTAGTGCTTTGGTAGATCTTTACCGCAATGAACGTAATCTTGAAATGTTGATAGAAGACCAACGCTTTTTTGATGCAAGGCGCTGGATGATAGCACCAACTACATTTGGTGAAAAAGTAAGAATCATGGTTATTTCTGGAAAATTGAAAGCCGGAAAAACGGTAGCAACTTACCGCTATAACAAAGACAATTACGATTACACTTACCGTGTACAAAATATCGAATCAGGTGTTGAAAACCGTGCTTGGAACGATAAGGTTTATTTCCCTCCAATTAGATTGGATGAAATGAATAAGAATAAAAAACTTGTTCAGAACCCAGGGTATAACTAGTAACGAATGCATTAATTTTTTAAGCTGCGCCGGATTATTCCGGCGCAGTTTTTTGTTGGGGGCTATATTGTGTGAATGACTTGCCCATTACCATTTTGAAAAATTTATCAAAGTAGCTAAGATGCAATAGCGATGATTATTACGCAATAAAACCCGCTTTTTTCTAATATACCGGTTTATCGAATATTAACTTTTTCCCCTTCTGCCATTTCGTACTTTTAATCACTGATTAGTGCTAAATAAGAACTATTTTTGTTATGGTAGTTCTCCTGTTTTTTTACATTTAAATACCAGCCTCCTTGACTACAAAATTCATACGCAACTGTATTTTTGCTTCCCTCACATTCGTGATAAGTTCCTGCCACAATAGTGAAACCAAAACTGACAACTCGGTTGCAGATGCGCAGCATCTTTTTACGTTATTGTCAACCGATAGTACACATATTGATTTCAGCAATCCACTTGCAGAGGGGTTAAATACCAATGTATTATTGTATGAATATTTTTACAATGGCGGTGGTGTAGCGGTGGGTGATATTAACAATGATGGTTTGCAGGATATTTATTTTTCAAGTAATCTGGGAGATAATAAATTATACCTTAACAAGGGTGGAATGCAATTTCAGGACATTACAGTTGCAGCCAATGCGCAGTCAAGACCTGGCCCTTGGAAGACAGGTGTAACCATTGCTGATGTGAATGGAGACGGCAAAGAAGATATTTATGTTTGTTATTCAGGCAAGATGCCCTCTTTTAAGCGAGCCAATCAACTTTTTATCAATCAGGGCAATGCCCCAGGAGCAGTACCCACTTTTTTGGAGCAGGCTAGTCAATATGGTCTTGCTGATACGGGTTATGCCACACAGTCTTTCTTTTTTGATTTTGATAGGGATGGTGATTTGGATATGTTTTTACTCAATCACAATCCCAACAATCTGCCTTTGTTAGATGAAGCCAGCACATCGGCCATTCTTGCAAAAAGAGATGACAACACCGGCGTAAAATTGTTTAAGAATGATAACAATCATTTTGTAGATATCACTTCAACATCCGGATTTAGTAGTTCTGCTTTATCCTATGGTTTGGGTGCAGGCATTGCGGATATTAATTTGGATGGATGGCCCGACATCTATATTTCCAATGATTATGGCGTACCTGATTATTTGTACATCAATAATAAAAATGGAAGTTTTACTGACCAGCTGGTATCTAGCATGGGACATATCAGTCTGTTTTCAATGGGCAACAGCGTAGCAGATATTAACAATGATTGTCTTCCTGATATTTTCACTTTAGATATGTTGCCCGAAGATAACAATCGCCAAAAATTATTGTTTGCGCCGGATAATTATGAAAAATTTGATCTGGGATTGCGTAGAGGCTTTCATCATCAATACATGCGCAATATGCTTCAGCTCAATAATGGGGATGGAACTTTTAGCGAAATTGGTCAGCTATCCGGCATCTCCAATACCGATTGGAGTTGGTCACCTTTGTTTGCCGACTTAGACAATGACGGCTGGAAGGATTTATATGTTAGCAATGGCTATCTGCGAGATTTTACCAACATGGATTTTTTGAAATACAAATATGATTTTATTCAAAAAAAGGGACGCTTACAAAGAGAGGATGTACTAGATATCATTCAAAAGATGTCATCTTCCAATGTAGTAAATTATACCTACCAAAACAACCAAGATTTAACCTTTAAGGATGTTGCGAGTAAGTGGGGTTTAACCGCCCCTTCTAGCAGCAATGGGGCAGCTTATGCAGATTTGGATAATGATGGCGATCTCGACTTGGTAGTAAATAATATCAATCAGCCTGCTTTCATTTATCGTAATAACGGAGAAAAGCAAACTCAACATCATTTCTTACAAATTAAGTTAGCGGGAGCAAATAAAAATACGGATGGATATGGTGCCAACATTACTATTTATCAAAACAACAATAAGCAATACCTAGAACAAATGCCTGCCAGGGGATTTCAATCTACTGTATCGCCCGTATTGCATTTTGGATTGGGAAAAGAATCCCTCATCGACTCGTTGCGCATTGTATGGCTGGGAGGCAAAGAGCAAGTAATTAAAAATATCAAAGCAGATCAGCTCATTACTTTGAAAGAGGGCGACGCAAACTTGCAGTATAAAAAACCAACTCCCGAAAAATCTATTTTTAAGGAAATAACTAGTCCTTTGAAATATGCCAATGCAGAAAATGATATCAATGATTTCAAGCGGCAAACATTGTTGATTAATCCTCTTTCATTTAACGGACCCTGTTTGGTAAAAGGGGATGTAAATGGAGATGGCTTGGAAGATATATTTGCCGGTGGTGGAAGCGGAAAGCCAGGGGCACTTTATATTCAACAAAAAAATGGGCAGTTTAGCCAAAAATTACCCTCTGTATTGGAGGCAGATTCTTTAGGCGAAGATGCGGATGCATTGTTTGTAGATGTTAATAATGATGGTTTTAATGATTTATATGTTGTAGCCGGTGGGTATCATAATTATTTAGTAGGAGATATTTTATTTCAAGACAGGCTGTATCTAAATGATGGGAAGGGAAACTTTTCCAAAGCAGATCATTCTTTACCAGAAATGAAAGGAAGTAAAAGTTGCGTGCGTGCTGGAGATGTAAATGGAGATGGCTTTATAGATCTGTTTGTGGGCGGTAGAAATATTCCTGGTCAATATCCTGAAATTCCGCAAAGCTATTTATTGGTCAATGATGGCAAAGGGAATTTTACAGATAAAATTGAATCATTGGCACCACAGTTAAAAAACGCCGGCATGGTAACAGATGCCGCATGGTTGGATATCAATCATGATAAAAAATTGGACCTGATTGTGGTAGGAGAATGGATGCCGATAACGGCATTTGTAAATACCAACGGAAAGCTGGAAAATAAAACTTCCAATTATTTTGATAAGGAATATAGCGGCTGGTGGAATAAATTATTGCTTGCTGATTTAAATGGAGATGGCATTCAGGATTTGGTGATCGGCAATATGGGATTAAACACCCAGTGTAAAGCCAGCGATGCGGAGCCGGCTGAAATGTATTACAAAGATTTTGACAACAATGGATCGGTGGATCCGATACTTTGTTTTTATATTCAGCACAAAAGTTATCCCTATGTAACCCGCGATGAACTGTTGGAACAGATGAGTATTATGCGTACAAGGTTTACCGATTACAAATCCTATGCAAATACAACATTAAAAGAAGTTTTTACCGCGGACGAAATGAAAAATGCAAAACATCTTCAGGCCAACGAGCTCAGTACGGCTTATTTTGAAGCCAGTGCTGATGGAAAGTTTCATCAAAAGAGTCTTCCTATTCAGGCACAGTTTTCACCAGTATTTACCATCAATACAATTGATTATGATAAAGATGGAAAATTAGATTTGATTTTATGCGGCAATATTAACCAGGCTCGTATTCGCTTTGGAAAATATGATGCCAATTATGGCGTTCTACTGAAGGGAGATGGCAAAGGCCATTTTAGTTATATTAGCCAGCAACAATCGGGCTTTCATATTTGGGGAGATGTTAGAAGCGTACTCAGTATAAAGAACAGCTTGTTGTTTGGAATCAACCAGCAGCCAATCAAAGCATATGCACCTAGGTAAATTGATTGGGGATGAATTATTACACGTTTCATTTATTCCACTTTATTAAAACGATTGAACATGAAAAAAGAATTTGTGAAGTTGACAAATCAAAAAAATAGGGTATTTTCCCATTTACTCTTGGTATCAATTGTTTTGATTCTTTTATCCTCCTGTGCTCAAAAAAAACAACCCCCCGCTTTCGGCAATAAAGAGCTGGCAAAGGTCATTTTTACCATGACGGATATTATGCTCCAGGATATTACCAATCCTCCCTTGGCGGCTAGATTTTTTTCTTATACCTGTTTAGCGGGTTATGAAGTAGTGGCCCAGTATGACACTAGCTTTAAAACGATGTATGGTAAATTAAATGGCTATCCGGCTATTCAAATGCCATCGGTAGTACATCCTTATTCCAATCAACTAAGCGCATTGCTTGCAATGATGGAAACAGCCAAAAAAATACAGCCATCCGGGGCTTTAATGGATTTGTATGAACAAAAATTTATTGACTCTTGTACTAAATTGGGATACGGCGATGATGTCATTGCCAATTCGCTGAATTATGCAAAGGATATTAGTAAGCAAATACTAGCTTATGCCAAGGCGGATGGTTATAATAAAATCAGCAATTTGCCAAGATATACCGCAAGCACGGAAGAAGGATATTGGTATCCAACGCCTCCGGCTTTTATGGCTGCGGTAGAACCCTACTTTAAAACAGTACGTCCGTTTTCGTTAGATTCATCGAGTCAATTTAAGCCTTTGCCGCCTGTAGCATTTAGTGCTATTAAAGGTTCTCCTTTTTATAATTTAACGAAAGCGGTATATAAGGAGGGAACTGAATTAACAGAAAACCATCGGTTGATTGCTGCTTTTTGGGATTGCAATCCGTTTGCTGTTCAGAATGGCGGTCATCTTCAATATGGGCTAAAGAAAATTTCACCGGGGGCTCATTGGCTGGGTATTGCCGGCATTGCTTGTGCGAAGGCAAATAAAGGTTTTGAAGAATCTTTGCAAATTTACACTTCCGTTTCTATTGGTTTAATGGATGCTTTTATCTGTTGCTGGGATGAAAAATACAGAAGCAATCGTGTTCGCCCTGAAACGGCTATCCGAAAATATATTGATCCACAATGGGAGCCGCTATTACAAACGCCCCCCTTTCCAGAATACCTTAGTGGGCACTCTGTTATTTCATCTGCATCTGCAGTAATTCTTACTCATTATTTTGGCGACAATTTTTCTTATACCGATGATGTGGAAGTTGTTTACGGATTACCGTCGAGGGACTTTCAATCTTTTAATAAGGCTGCAGAAGAGGCAGGTGTTTCCAGATTTTATGGAGGCATACATTTTATGGATGCAATTACCAATGGACAGCTGCAGGGCGGAAAAGTAGGTAACTGGCTGCTCCAAAAAATTAAATAAAATTTTGCAAGTAACGGTAATAAAGCATAATCATTGAATCTTATTGTTTTCTAAAAAGATGAATGGTTTGCCTAAATGAAATTAAAAGAAAATCTTTTAATCAATCCATTTTATTGTTTCGAGTTTTTTACTGTACAGTTTCAATTACATTAACTAGTTGATTCAACTGTATTTTATATTTATAAATGTATTCAATCAACAAACCTATATCAATAATGATTTTTACAAAACAACCATCAAATAAAATAGCAATGAATGCTGAAATGACAAACAAAGTAAATAGTTACCCAAGTAAAATTATTGGCTGTTGTGCAGCCGGCGCTCAATTTTTTTTATTGCTATTGTTGATGATTGTCAGTGCGAGTAGTTTTGCCCAGGCCATCGTTACTATTCCAATTGAAACGCAAAAAAACGCATTGATTTTGCAAACAGATAAGGATGGCCGGCTGGGTACAGTGTATTTTGGTAAGCGCCTTTCAAATAAGTTAGAATATGATGCCATAACAAAGCAGTTTCATTTGATAAGTGATAATATGCTCACTTTTAATTCGGCGTATACACCAGCCGGCACTTTCAACCTGCTAGAGCCCGCAGTGCAGATAACACATGCTGACGGCAATATGTCGCTCGACTTGAAATATGTAAGTAGCGAAATAAAAAAGCTGGATGAAAACATAACGGTTACCAGTGTATTATTGAGAGACCCGTTATATTTAGATGAAATCACCCTATTCTATAAAACCTATTTTAAAGAAAATGTGGTTGAGCAATGGAGTGTTATAAAAAACAGTGAAAAAAAGCCGATCCGCATGCAGAAATATGCTTCGGCAAATTTATATTTTCTGGCAGATGATTATTATCTCACGCATTACAACGGCACTTGGGGAGGCGAGATGAAACCAGAAGAAGAGCAGTTAACACATGGCATTAAATCGATCGACACCAAACTGGGTACTAGGGCCAATTTGATGGAGCCAGCCACTTTTATGGTATCGTTTGATAAACCAGCTACAGAGAATGAAGGAAAGGTTTTATTGGGGCAGCTTGCATGGTCGGGCAATTTTAAAATTGATTTTGAGGTAGATGTTTTTAAAAATTTACGCTTGATTGCAGGTATCAATCCTTATGCTTCGGAATATACATTGGCACCTGCGCAAGAATTTACCACACCAGCTTTCATTTATACTTTTTCGGATAATGGTAAAGGTGAGGCAAGCCGTAATCTGCATCATTGGGCAACAAAATACAGGCTGCTGGATGGGCAAGGTTCGAGGCTTACTTTATTAAATAACTGGGAAGCTACCTATTTTGATTTTAATGAAAATAAACTGACTGGTCTTTTCAAAGGAGCCAAAAAATTAGGCGTGGATATGTTTTTGCTGGATGACGGCTGGTTTGGAAATAAATATCCACGCAATGGTGACCGCTCTGGCCTGGGTGATTGGCAAGAGAATGTAAAAAAATTGCCCAATGGCATTGGCTATCTTGTAAAGGAAGCAAATGCAGCAGGTGTAAAATTTGGAATATGGGTAGAACCAGAAATGGTGAATCCCAAAAGTGAGTTGTATGAAAAACACAAGGACTGGGTAATTACTCAGCCCGACCGTCCAGAAAAGTATTACCGAAATCAATTGGTATTAGATCTTTCTAATCCCGCGGTACAAGACTTTGTATTTGGTGTATTGGATACGTTGTTTACTAAAAACCCTACACTTGCTTTTGTGAAGTGGGATTGTAATTCAGTTATTTTTAACGCCCATTCTGCTTACCTACAAAAGATGGGATTACCACAATCTCAGTTGTATGTGGATTATGTAAAGGGTTTATACAAAGTACTGGAAAGGTTAAGAGCAAAATATCCTACTGTGCCAATGATGTTGTGTAGTGGCGGTGGTGGCCGTGTGGACTATGCGGCACTGCAATACTTTACGGAGTATTGGCCAAGTGATAATACAGATCCGGTAGAACGTATTTTTATTCAGTGGGAGAATAGCTATTTTTATCCAGCGATTGCAAGTTGTAATCATGTAACTGACTGGAGCAACTTGCCGATAAAATTTAGAACAGATGTGGCAATGATGGGTAAATTAGGTTATGATATTGTGGTAGATAAATTGAGTGAAAAAGAGCTGCAGTTCAGCCAACAGGCGGTAGCAACCTATCAGTCTATCAGTGATCTTGTTTGGCATGGTGATCTTTATCGATTGGTAAATCCAAATCAACATCCAATGGCATCACTGATGTTTGCCAATTTGGATAAAAGCCGGGCAGTAGTATTTAACTATCTTACCAATACCCGATTTATGCCATCTGCATCACCCAAACCCATTCAGCTAAAAGGATTAGATGGGGCTAAGCTTTATACGGTTAAAGAAATCAATCTTTATCCTGGAGTCACATCCTCCATCAATAGCAGCAATGAATATTCAGGTGAATTTTTGATGAATGTAGGAATTAATCCGGATGTAAACGGAAGAAGAGCCAGTGTACTATTGGAGATCAACGAGGTAAAAAAATAATAAATTAAGTGCAGCGCAGGATTCATAACCGGGAGGTCACGAGTTCAAATCTCGTTCTCGCTACATGAAAATCAAGGACTTACGTTAAAACGTGGGTCCTTTGTTGTTTCTGCGTGAGGTTTTGCGTGAGGTTTTGCGTGAGGTTAAGTCACAAAAGTAATACTCCTTTAATGCATCTATTAGGTTAGCTTTCCTTATCATTAAAAATAATAAAATGAAAAAAAATATCAGAATTAATTTGCTCATTGCTTTATTATCAATGATTATGACGCCCAGTATTATAAAAGCTCAGGTTAATATCGATTCTGCTAAAATCTTTTATACTAATTTTTTTAAATTAAACAGTAAGTATGGTAAGAATGATAGTGTTGGGAAATACTATGATATTAGAGGAGTTCAAATGTATGTTGAAGTGTATGGCCAAGGAGAACCATTATTATTGATTCATGGTAATGGAAGTAACATAATACATATATCTCCTTTGATATTTGATTTTCAAAATAAATACAAAGTAATTGCTGTGGATTGTAGAAATTATGGAAAAAGTATTTACAAAGGAGATTCATTGTCAGATGAAATGATAGCAGATGACATAAGTGAATTACTGATTAAAATGAATATTAATAGTGTTTATGTTTTAGGTCTAAGTTCTGGCGCAAATTCTGCATTGTGGCTTTCTGCTAAATATCCAAAACAAGTAATGAAAGCTGTAATTAATGGAGCGAACTTGACAACTAGTGCTGAAACAATTGGTGAATATTGGAACCGGCATCATAAAAATTTATTAGATAGTCTCAATCTTATTCAAATTAAAACAGAAGATGATAAAATAAAATTAAAAAATATAAAAAGAGAATATAATAATATGACATTCGAAGATTTGCATAAAATTCAAGCACCTACTATGGTTATCTCTGGCGACTACGATGTTATAAAGCCAAGCCATTCTGTACAAATATTTGAAAATATTAAAAAATCTTATTTATATATTCAGCCTTCATCTGGACACGCGATTGCATGGATTTATAAAAATGAGTTTGTAAAAAATGTTGATCATTTTTTTGCAACTCCATTTAAACAATTTTCTGAAAAGGATAAATCTTATTAGATACATAATAATTATATTAAAATCAGAATTCAACTTAATCCTTAAATATCTTACGTTAAATCGTGGGTCCTTTGTTGTTTCTGTGTGAGGTTTGCGTGAGGTTTTGCGTGAGGTTTTTGTCATTTCTTACCGAAAACTTTAATTCAATTCAAATAAATTCTAGGTGTATATCCCAAGAGAAAGTTAGGAGGTAGCAATACATTAATTATTAGCTAGATTTGTTCTACGTAAAATTCAATTATGATTAAGCATTTTTTATTGTTTGCTGGGTTGTTACTTTCAGTGCAAGTAATTGCTCAAACGGGGATTGGAACATCTACGCCTAATGCATCAGCGAAACTGGATGTAAGTTCTTCCACCTTGGGTTTTTTGCCTCCTAGGGTCACCCTTACTGCGGCGAATACTTTTTCACCCATTGTCGGGACTTCTTCTGCCGCAACAGGTTTATTAGTTTATAATTTGGGATCAGTTGGTTTACAAGCGGGTTATTATTATTGGAATGGAGCTAATTGGGCTACAATAGCCACAGGTACTACTGCCGGGAATGCTGTTATTGCAAGTGATTTGGTAAAGTTATACCAAGAAACATATTCTACTACAGCTGGTAAAGCATCTAGTTCTACAGGATATAGTTTTACAGTGCCGGTTTCAGGAAGGTATGAATTCAATTTTAATTGCACAGGCTGGAATTTAAATGGTTCGTTAGTAAAATTAACATTTAACATTAGAGAAGGGACAAATGTAATAGGCACGGATTATCATCAATCAGCTAGCAGCGCTGCTTGGGTAGAATATGAAGGAAGGTTTGAAGTAAATTTAACAGCAGGGGTTACTTATAATGCTCAAGTAGTTACTACAACAGGAAGAAGGGATACTGGCTATGATTGGGATAAAATTATGTATAAAATGGTAGCAGGAAACCT
>JBIIVV010000104.1:0-11051 GCA_044339235.1 Ferruginibacter sp. | reverse complement strand
CAATAGAAATATTTCATGAGGCAATAGCAGAAAAAAAGTATCAATGTTTTTTAAAAGAGGATACCTATCTGCCGATGATGTATATGCCGGATGCCATTCAGGCTACCATTGAATTGATGGAAGCACCAGAGGAAAAAATTAAGGCCCGCACTGCATATAATATTTCAGGCATGAGTTTTTCTCCTAAAGAAATTGCAGCCGAGATTAAAAAGTATATACCTGGGTTTTCAGTGAGCTATCAACCCGATTACCGTCAAGCGATTGCCGATAGTTGGCCACAAAGCATTGACGATGCGGAGGCTAGAAATGATTGGGGCTGGAAGGAAGCGTATAATCTTGAGCGAATGACAAAAGATATGTTGGTAAATTTAGCACCTACCCAATTTGTAAAGTAGGAGGGTATTCGATAGGCTATGTTTGCGAACTAAAAATGTCTTTCATTTTTTGCATCAAATCTTTGGCAATCATCCTCTCGGCTGTAAGAATCATATTTTTAAAAGCAAGTGCATGTGAGATGCCATGTCCAATTACAACAGGTTTTGCAACCCCTAGCACCGGCACACCGCCATATACTTCAAAATTAAAACGTTCAAAATGTTCATCCTGTATTCCTCTACGTTGCACGAGATCGTAAACACTTTCTGCCAGTTTTAAAACCACATTACCAGTAAATCCTTCGCAAACCATCACATCTGCCTTGTCTATTAATACATCTCGTCCTTCAATATTGCCAATGAAATTAATGTGCTTGTTTTCTTTCAGTAAGGGATAGGCTGCCTGGGTAAGTAGGTTACCTTTTCCTTCTTCCTCACCTAGGTTAATGAGCCCTACTTTTGGATTGGCATACCCAAGAATATGTTCGGAATATAATGCGCCTAGGGTGGCAAATTGAGCCAAGTTTTCGGGTTTACAATCTGAATTGATACCAGCGTCTACCAATAGACCAAGTTTGCCGTTTTCTCTAGGGATGTAGGCGCCAATAGTAGGTCGTGAAACGCCTTCTATTGCCTTAATGCTGAATAAGGATCCCACCATCATGGCGCCGGTATTGCCAGCGCTAATAAATGCATCCGTTTTGCCGGAAGCTAATAATTCAAATCCGATGGCGATGGAGGATTGTGGTTTTTCACGAAGTGCCTTGGTAGGATGCTCTTGCATACCGATTACTTCAGCAGCATGCAGTACAGTAATGGAGTCGGTAGGTATGGAATGTGCCAATAGCAACGCTTCCACGATGGCTTTGTCGCCAATCAGTGTAAGGGTTGTATTTTTATCTCCTTCGGCTATAAAAAGCGAAATACCTTTTACTGCTTCCAGTGGGGCATAATCGCCACCCATCATATCAAGGGCAATATTCATGGTACATTCATTAAATAAAAAATTCTAAGTCATAAATTCTTCATCGAATTTAGAACTTAGAATTCAGCATTTGAAAAATATTATGCTTTTAGGGGCGCTTTTTCAGCTACCACTTGTCCTTTGTAGTATAATTTGCCTTCACTAACATGTGCACGGTGACGTACATGTGTTTCTCCGGTTGTCTTATCCACGGTTAACGTAGTTTCGCTTGCTTTATAATGCGTCCTTCTTTTTGCGCTGCGTTGTTGCGAATGGCGTCGTTTGGGATTTGGCATATGGGTAAATTTTAGTTGATATTAATTGATAATTGTTTTAACTGATATTTGAATCCGATGGGTGATGAATTGCATCCTTTATTACCCATTGATTATTTATTCTTCACTTTTAAACTTTTCCAGTCCCTTCCAAATGGTTTGGGCATTTCTGGCATCTTCACTAATCCTCATTTCCTTCAACTTTTCTAACGCTTCATTATTGCATTGGGGTCCACCCATTTCTTCGTCTTTACACATTTTCTGCAGCGGA
The DNA here is from genome assembly GCA_044339235.1 of Ferruginibacter sp. Lineage (GTDB taxonomy): Bacteria > Bacteroidota > Bacteroidia > Chitinophagales > Chitinophagaceae > Ferruginibacter. Next base: position 9,167 of record JBIIVV010000104.1, on the reverse strand, counting down.
ACACTTAAGCTTACAAATTCGAAAATCCATTCATTGAGCTTCAAGTGACTTTCCGTTTTGGAAATATAAAACACATCGGGATCTTCCTCATTTTGATTCATCTCCTCTGGGTTGTCCACCATCTTTACCACCATCTTAAACTCGTCCCAAAGATCCATCGTAAGCTGGTTGCCACATCGATCACATTCCACTTCCGATTTCCCACCTACTTCAAATTTTAAGAGCAGAAATCCACTCTTTTTATCTAGTTGGAGTTTTACAATTGCATGGCAATTGGTAAAATCCCTTGATTCAACCTCCTCAAAGAATGCGTCATCGACTTCATAGACAAAATCATGAATTCCGGGTTTTAATCCTACAAAGGCTATTTCAAATTCCCTTCTCTTTCCCATTAACTCCGGTTTAAAGGACGGCAAAGGTAGTAATTTTTAGGATTACAGAGCACAAAATTTTATATAATATTTTGTAGATGGCAGGGGGACTAGCCGCTTTTTTGTTATTTTTAGCCTTCATGAAGCAAAAAAGTAGCTGGACAAGACTGGTCATTTGGGGGTTGATAGCCCTGGCTATACACTTGTTTTCTATCAATGAGCGATGGGTAGAACAGTATTATTCCAGTGGTATTTACCCTTTTATCTCCTTTTTTTTAAGGGGGCTATTGGGTTGGCTGCCCTTTAGTTTGGGGGATATTTTATATGGAGTAGTTGTTATTTGGCTTTTGGTAAAGGCAGCAAAAAACCTCCAGTTGATTTATAAAAAGCAATTCTTTAGGGGTGAATTTATGCCCTCAGTGCAACGAACCTTGGTCCGGCTACTTATGATTTATGTATGCTTTAATATACTTTGGGGTATCAATTATAACCGAAAGGGGATTGCATGGCAATTGGGGTTGTCGACCGAGGAGTATTCAGTCAATGAGTTAAAAAGCCTCAGTGCCGCTTTACTTCAGAAGGTAAATGCAAGTAGCACTCTACTGTTGCAAAATGCACCTACTAAGATGAGCACCGACCAGATTTTTGACCGATCGCAGCAGGCTTATCAGGAGGTGGAGAAAAAATATCCATTTTTAAATTATCATCCCGCTTCCATCAAATCTTCCCTATGGGGCTGGCTGGGAAATTATGTAGGATTTCTGGGGTACTACAATCCATTTACAGGGGAAGGGCAGGTAAATACCACCGTGCCTGGTTTTATACAACCTTTTACCAACTGTCACGAAATAGCCCATCAGTTGGGCTATGCCAAAGAGAGTGATGCTAATTTTGTAGGGTATTTGGCGGCCACCGCTTCCAAAGATCCTGCCTTTCATTATTCGGCTTATCTTGATCTTTTTTTATACGCCAACGGTAATTTGTATTATACCGATTCATTGGCTGCAAAGGCTTTTGCAAAACAATTACTGCCTGCCGTTAAGTCGGATTTGAAGCAATGGAGGCAATTTGCTATTCGCCATAGAAACCCCATTGAACCAGTGGTACGATGGATTTACGGGGCCTATTTGCAAAACAATCAACAGCCCTCCGGAATTATGAGTTATGAACAAGTAACTGGTTTACTGATTGCTTACCATAAAAAATTCGGAAAAATATAAATAGGTTTGTAGCGTTGATTTTTATTGTGGCTACTATTTTGACTTTTTAAATCATTCATTAAAAAAACAGTTTTACATTATGAAACTATTAGTCTCTGTTACTATCACTTTATTGGTGGGTGCTCTAGGCGGTTTTTTCACCTCCTCGGCAGTGAAGGGCTGGTATGCGTTGGCCAATAAGCCATCCTTCAATCCACCCAATTGGATTTTTGCTCCGGTATGGACCTTGTTGTATTTATTGATGGGAATTGCCCTTTACCTGGTATGGAAAAGTGAAACAGCTCAAGGACTGAAGCGAATGGCCATTGGCTTATTTGCCATCCAGTTGGTATTGAATTTTTTCTGGTCTATCATTTTCTTTTATGCACATCAGCCAGGTTGGGCTTTTGTGGAGATCATTGTTTTATGGACTATGATTTTACTAACGATTCTATGGTTTGGTAAAATTTCCCCAACAGCAGCATGGTTGCTGGTACCCTATATTAGCTGGGTAAGTTTTGCTTCGGTGCTTAATTTTTCAATTTGGAAACTGAATTGAGTGATTGAGTACCGAGATGACATCTTTTTTAAAAAGATGTCATCTCTTGGGGCAGAGATGTCATCTCCCCAAAACTATTTAAAAACTGTTTTTCCACATCATACTCTCTACCGGCTTATTGGGCTGACCGCTGTATTTGGCATTTTTCTTTTCATTGTATTTTACTGCTATCACCCCGTCTACCGGAAAATAGATCAGTTGGCCGATCGGCATGCCAGCATATACTCTAACCGGTTGTTTAACCGAAATCTCTAGCGTCCAGTTACCGCAAAATCCTACATCGCCCTTGCCGGCTGTGGCGTGAATATCGATGCCCAACCTGCCCGTACTAGATTTTCCTTCCAAAAAAGGAACATGTGCATGCGTTTCAGTGTATTCTTCGGTAACACCCAAATAAAACTCATGGGGTAATAATAAAATCCCCTCTTCGGGTATGTCGAAATGTTCGATGGTATTGTGCTTTTTGGCATCCAATTCCTTGTTGGTGTAGGTAGCCAGCGATCTGCCCAAATGCACATCGTAGCTGTTGCTGCCCAAACATTCTCTGCTGTAGGGGACTATTTTGATGGTACCGCTTTCCATTTCTTCTAAAATTCTCGTGTCGCTCAGGATCATGTCAGGTTAATTGGTTTAAAGGTTTTATGCGTTACTTTGCCAAGGGTTGATGGGGAAATTTGACAACTCCATTACGGGTGCAAATATTCATTCAAATTCCTGCAATCAAAAATTAATCGTCGTTTTATGCCGCTGGTTTATCAACAAAATATCAACGACACCACAAAATTAGGTGTTTGGCAGATCACTGAGCCAGAAGAGTTTTTTATGCAAAAAGTGCCCTTGCAGCAAGCAATCACCCATCCCAATAAAAGACGGCAGCATTTGGCGGGTCGGTATTTATTACAAGCCTTATACCCCGATTTTCCCTATGAGCTGATTCGGATTGCCGACAGCCGAAAGCCTTTTTTGGAAAATGAGGCCTACCATTTTTCGATCTCTCATTGTGGAGAATATGCAGCCGTAGTGGTAAGTCCCGACCATCGGGTAGGAGTAGATATCGAAAAAATAACCCCCAGGGTGGAGAAGATAAAACATAAATTTTTGTCCGAGATAGAACAACAGTTATTGAAAGAAATTACCGATTTGCCATATACTACTTCGAGCGAAAAATTATTAACGGCTGCCTGGAGTATTAAAGAAGCATTATTTAAATGGCAGGGTAGCCAGGAGGTGGATTTTATAAAACACCTGCATATTAATCAGCTGCAAGGAAATGAACAGGAAGCAATTGCCCAATGCCATATTTTAAAAATGAATACCATCCCCTTACCCGTTCAACTGCTGTTTTTTAATGATTATTGTTTAGCCTGGGTAATCAAAGCGGTTAATTCCATTAAGTAAACATTTAGCCCTTACTTGCTTCTAATTATCCAGCGGAATTTTTAAGGCACCAGTTTATAAACAATCTCCAATCCCTTTTTTGATTTCGACATCGTTTCCATGCGCGTGGTGTCTACTGCGGTTTCCCATACATACAATTTTTGTAGGTTTGTTAAATGCTGTAGCGAGCTAATAGAACTGTCAGTAATAGACGTACCATACAAATTCAACAATTCAAGTTTATTCAGTCCTGCAAGCGCTGGAATACCTTTATCCGTGATTTTATTTCGGTTGATGTTTAGCTTAAAAAGATTCGGCAGTTTTCCAATTATTTTGAGGTCTTCGTCTGTGATTCCGCAGTTGGTGAGTTGTAACCAAACCAGTTGATCCTTTATCGACTCAAGCACCGATAGATCTGGCTTGCTGGTGGAAGGTCCTATGAATTTTACCTCTAACAAATTATTGGATTCATTGATGGCATATACTTGAAATCCTTCTTTTAATAGGGCAACAAGATCGCTTTTTGCAGCCGGCTTTGCTGAATAAGAAAGGATGGCAGCGCGCCCGAGTTGAAAAAAATCTCCGAAAACAGCGGCTATGTTTTTATCAGGTTTCAGATTGGCAATCATCATGTTGCGCTGTGCCCCGGTTTCAATCCAAAATTCTAAAATAGCAATCTGTGATTCAGTGAGCGGTTTTTTACCATCGGAAGGCATGAATTCTTTATGCTCCTTAGGAAGGGTGATGCGTCTGAAAATTTCGCTGGTTGCAGTATTTCCTGGAATAACGCCTTCTCTTGATTTACCTCCGGCTAAAATTTCTTCATAAGAAGTAAGCAGTAGTCCTCCCTTTTTCTTTTCTTTATTGTGACAGCTAACACATTTAGATTGAAGAATAGGCATTACTGCATCATTAAAAATATCTGCAGAATCTAGTCCTGCAATTTTTGAATGCGCTGCTTGATTTTTTTGACTACCTGATCCAACTAAGGGTGCAAATTCCATCAGGTAATTGCTACCATGGGTTAGTGATCCACCCCAGTGGCCAGTGAGGATTAGCAATACCGAAATCAATACCATCAATGCCGTTCTTATGATCTTGGAGGCCTTAGTAAGAAAAGGCAAGGGGAAAGCAACTAGTAAATAGCAGCAAGTAGAAACAATAGCAATGGTTATTCCACTTATTTTGTGGAGGTTTAGCGTTGCTTCTTCATAGCCACCTCCAAGGGATAAAAAGTAGCCTGCAGTTGCTGAAAGAATCGAGCCAATAGCAGCTACCAGCCATACTAGTGGAATTGTTTTTGCAAATGATTCACGGGGCTTCCAAAATAGTAGTAGCTCCATAAAAATTGCGAAAATCAAGAGGCCTATTGGAAGATGAACAAATAAGGGATGAAATCTTCCGAAAAACATCGTTAGATCTGGAGCTGCTTGCATAAGTAGATAAGTTCCTTTAGTAACAAAATTATTTTAGTGGACTGCCTTTTAAATTTACCCCATTGGTGGTCAAGATCTGAAATTCATGCGCACCATATCCATTGTAGGTCCACACAATTTGCTTATTGTTGTCTACTTCAAACAAGCGGATGCCTTCACTTGCTCCGTAGCTTGCAATCACCGTATGGCCATTGGGTAATCGCTGAGCACCGCAGGGATCTTTAAATGGTTTTTCTTCAAAATCATCATTGGATATTTTCCATACTACAGCCCCTTGGGGATTAAATTCCACCACTTTATTTCCATGCGTAAGGGTAACCAATGTATTGCCATTTTTTAAACGAATAGCGGTAAAAGGCCAATTTTCGGCCTTTCTGCCACCCAATGCTTCTAGGTCAGTTTTGAAACTGCGAACGATTTTTCCGGTGGGGGTATATTCCTTTACACTGAATGCCAATAAATGCGGCACTAAATAATTGCCTCCCGGCAGCTTTCTTGCCATTCTGGTTTGCATGTGGAAATTATCTGTTTCAGGAACCAAGGGTACAGCAATTTTGATTTGCCCTAAGTGATCGACTTCGAGCAGCCGCGGTTCTTTTCCAGATTCAGTAATCAACGTATTGCCATTTTTTAGGCGTACTGCCGTGCCCAATTCATTTTCAGCAGCGGACTTTTTGAAATTAAAAATCACTTGTTTGTCGCCGTTATACTCTCTCACCTCATCACCCCAGCAAATCAAAATATTGCCATTGGGTAATACATATCCGTCTCTTGCGCCGGGCTTATCGGAATTCCAAATTTCTGCTCCGTTCTCGCCAATAATGCCGGTGAATTTTGGTCCAGCGATAAAAAAAGAATGAAGAATGATTGGCTTACCTGCTTCGATTTTTGCAGAATTTTGTGCCTGCATACCGGAAGGTAAAATTTGTAGTGTTAGCAATAGAATGTAAAAAAGGCGGTGTAACAATTTCATAGTATATATTTTATTTATTTAGGATAGAATATCTTTTACCACATTGCCATGTACATCGGTAAGTCGAAAATCACGACCACCAAAACGGAAGGTGAGTTGTTTATGGTCTATTCCCATCAGGTAGAGCATGGTGGCATGTAAATCATGTATGGTAACCGGCTTGTCAACTACGCGATAGCCGTACTCATCAGTGGCTCCATAAATGGTTCCACCTTTAACACCAGCGCCTGCCATCCACATGCTGAATGCGGATGGATTGTGATCCCGTCCATCCTGTCCCTGGGCAAAAGGAGTGCGTCCGAATTCGCCCGACCAAACTACTAGGGTTTCTTCTAACAGGCCGCGCATTTTCAGGTCTTTTAAAAGACCGGCAATGGGTTGGTCTACTGCCTGGGCATTGCTTTCGTGTCCAGTTTTTAAATTTGCATGCTGGTCCCAACGGTCGAAGCCCCCGATGGAGGGGCAAGTAAGCTCAATAAATCGCACTCCTCTTTCCACGAGCCTTCTGGCAAGTAAGCATTGGGCTGCGTAACTTCTTGTATTTGGATTAGGAGAATCTAGTCCGTATAGTTTTTTAGTAGCCTCCGATTCGGATTTGAATTCTGTGAGCTCAGGTATGGAGGATTGCATTTTGTATGCCAATTCATAATTGTTAATTGCCGATTCAATTTCGTCTGCGCCTTCCAGTGAGCTTAATAGGTGCTTGTCTCTTTTTTTCAAAAAGGCCAATTTCTCATTTTGTATTCCTGCTATTGAATCAATTGGTTTGATATTCGCTATGGGTTCTGCGCCGGCCCGTAAAATCGAAGCCTGAAAGGTGGCAGGGAGAAAACCATTTTTAAAATTGTCGAGTCCGCCAGGAGGGATAAGGCCGCCATCTAGCACCACATAGCCCGGAAGGGTATTGTTCTCACTACCTAATCCGTAGTTCATCCAGGCACCCATGCTGGGGCGTCCTTGCAAACCACTGCCTGTATGAAGAAAATAATTTGCGTTGGTATGTTCCGGAAAATTAGAAACCATGGATCGAATCAATGCCAAATCATCTACACAAGTAGCAATATGGGGAAATAGTTCGCTCACTTCCATTCCGGATTCGCCATATTTTTTAAACGACCAAGGACTCTTTAAAATTTTACCAACATTAGCAAATTGGGTGGCGTCCACTTTAAACTTGCTGCTGGGGTCTTCTCCATTTTCTTTTTCAAGTCGGGGTTTAGGATCAAAAGAATCCACCTGTGATACTCCTCCATCCATGTAAAGAAAAATAATATTTTTAGCTCTTGGTAAAAAGCCAGGCGCCTTAGGTCCACGGGATAAATAATCCAACAGAGCGGACTTGTCGGAAGAGTCCGAACAGGAAGGCAACAGGCTTCCAAATAAGCTCACCATAGCAAGCGAACCAAAGCCGCATTTGCAGATGCCCAACATCTCCCTTCGGGAAAGCGGTTGGTGATTGGGTGGTGGATGTTTTGCCATATTAATTTAAGTAAATAAATTCCTTTAAGTTAAAGACAGAATGAATATAATCTTTCCAAATGACCCATTCAATATTTCTTTTTATTCCATTTTTGGCATACGTGTTTTTCAATTGCAAAATAAATAATTCCGCATCTTCTATTTCCTCTTTCGTTGCATTTCTGGAAAGGCTTCGTTGGTAGACCCAATCAATTCGGTCATTGGAACTGCTGATTTTTTTTGACAAAAGATGGGTTGCCATAGCTGCTGCTTGTTGAATAACAAATGGGTCATTCAATAGAATGAGTGATTGGGAAGGAACATTGGTAACGGTTCTTCTTCCAAAGGCATTAAAAGGATTTGGTCGATCGAATGTCATCATCATAGGATCCATGAAATTCCTTCGCACTTCCATATAAATGCTTCTTCTTCTATCTCCATCCAGCGGACCAGATTTGGATGGTTTACCACGTCCATTCATAAATGAAGTGATGTGAACGGGTACAGATCTACCAAACATTTTTTTATCCAGCTGTTCGGATGAAGCCAACATGGCGTCGCGGATTGCTTCTGCTTCAAGTCTTCGAACGGGATAGTGTGAAAGCAGGGTATTGGACGGATCGGTTTTGGCAGCCTTGTTATTGGGCACTACCGATCTTTGGAAAGCATCTGACAATACTATATTTCGAATTATTTTTTTAATGGAGTAATGGTCTTTCTGAAACTGGATGGCTAGCTGATCTAGCAACTCAGGATGAGATGGCAGTTTCCCTTGCATGCCAAAATTATCCACCGTTTCAACAATGCCTCTGCCAAATAGATGGTGCCAGATTCGGTTTACCATTACCCGGTAGGTGAGGGGGTTATTGGCATCGGTGATGGAGTAAGCCAGTTGGAGGCGCCCACTTCCTTTCACATTTAAATCGGGGTTCGATACTTTGATTGCATGTAAAAAAGCACGATTTACTGGCTGAGGTGAAAGCTCCGCACAATTACCGCGAATAAAAACCGGGCTATTTTTTCCAAAGCCATCCGCTACACCATTAAAAAATTCGGTAGAGTCAGTAAAGGATTGTTCTAGATCCAATTTTTTTTGAAGTAGTTTATCTATGCCGGGTAATTGTCGGACCAGACGGTTTGATTGGATCATGGAATTTACCAAATGTACATCGGCAGCTGATCCTTTATTATCTAAAATCGCTTGAATAGATTGCGCTGGCTGATTGGATTTAGGATGAGTAGTGGCCGGCTCAAACCATTTTTTTTCAAAAGCAATTGCATATTTCACCTCGATATAGGATTCCTTTTTCATTTTAAAATCATGGGATTCATAAACACCCGGCAGCACTTCAATATAAGCGTTATGGCCTTTCCATTGGGATAGGTCAAAAATAAAATTTATAAATTGGGACGTATCCACTCGTTGATCAATTCCTCCATAAATAGGATATTGGATAAGTTGAAAATTATCGATCACTATTCTGATGGAAGCCTTGTTTCCAGCGGCCTTTACGCCAATAAAATTCTTATTGATGGTGAAGTCAGGCGAACGGAGCGCCCCAAAAATTCCTATAGCTAGTTTCCGGCTCGATGCTTTTCCATCTTGAAGCAGCATCAATTTATGCTGGGCATTAAAGACAGGGTCTCCTAAAGTGGTGCTATTTCCAAAAGCCAAGCCATCCGATTTCCAACCATCCAAATCTGATTCCAAGAAATTTCCTAGAACGGAATCTTCTTTGGGTCGGCCTTGTAAATGATAAGCAGCAGCAATAGCTTTTGGAGCGTTGGCGGGGG
>JBIIVV010000333.1:0-3146 GCA_044339235.1 Ferruginibacter sp. | reverse complement strand
AAACAAAAGAGATCTTATTGCAAAAAGATACTCAATACGCTGTAGTAGTTACTGAAAAAGACACACTTCAAAGTTTACTCGATGATGCTACAATGCGCTTTGACCTTTTGAAAACTACCAATGCGAAGAAAGACAGTATTATCACTACAAAGGATAGGGAAATTGCACAGAAGAAAGAACGTATTCAAAGTTTACTTTCCAACGCAAATGCTACCAAGGCTGAACTAAGGGAGGCTAAGCAACTGATCGCATCCCTTAACACAGATATCCAAGGCTACAAAGAACAGGTTGAGATCCTTAAAGGTCAAAACATCCAATTAACCAAAGAAAAACAAGCGGTAACCCAGGAGAAAGTGGTGGTGGAAAAAAATCTTGAATCAGCTAAAACCGTCATTAAAGAAAAAGAAGATTTGATCAATGTAGGATCAACCCTTCATGCTTCCAATTTTAATATTTTGGGGGTAAATGAAAGGAAAAATGGGAAAGAAAAACAAACCACTACTGCAAAAAAAGTAGATAAGCTTCGAATCACTTTTGATTTGGATGAAAACCGAATCAGTACTTCTGGTCCGAAGGAGCTTTATATTTCTATCGCAGCACCTGATGGAAATCCAATAGTTGTAGAAGCACTTGGATCAGGAAAATTTACCACCCGTGATGGAGCTGAAAAACTTTTCACCCATAAAATTGAGATCAATTACTCACAGGGGCAACGCCAAACAGTAAGTTTTGACTGGAAGCAGAATTCAAATTTTGCCACCGGCAACTACAAGATCGAAGTTTATCAAAATGGATTTAAAATTGGTGAAGGAGTTTGTGTTTTTAAGAAAGGTGGATTATTTGGATAAATTAACTCAACCTATTTAACTTAAAAAAGCGTTCCAGCTAACTGGAACGCTTTTTTATTGATTTTATAATTTTAGTAACTATGAAGATTTTTCAATCTGATTGGTTACAAACTTAAACTCCCCCATTCAGTAGGTTTTTTAACCTGTCATTTAGCTAACGATTACGACTCTGTGTTTATACCGGCATGCAGGTATTCTTTATTCATTCGGGCAATATTGGCCACAGAAATGCCTTTTGGACATTCAGCTTCACAAGCATAGGTATTGGTGCAATTGCCAAAATTTTCCTTATCCATTTGGGCTACCATATTTAACACCCTCGACTCACGTTCGGGTGCACCTTGAGGTAATAAAGCCAGTTGAGAAACCTTTGCACTCACAAATAACATAGCACTACTGTTGACGCAGGTTGCCACACATGCACCACAACCGATACAAGAAGCAGCCATAAATGCATCATCAGCATCTTTTTTATCAATCGGTAAACAGTTGGCATCCACTGCATTACCCGTATTTACGGAAATAAAACCACCGGCTTGAATCACTCTATCAAAAGCACTTCTATCCACCATTAGGTCCTTTACCACAGGAAAAGCTTTGCTGCGCCATGGCTCCACTACAATGGTATCGCCATCCTTAAACGCACGCATGTGAAGCTGACAGGTGGTGTTACTGGTCCAAGGCCCATGCGCCCTGCCATTAATGTGCATGCTACACATTCCACAAATACCTTCTCGGCAATCATGGTCAAATGCAATTGGTTCATCCCCCGCTACTATCAGCTGCTCGTTTAACACATCAAACATCTCCAAAAAAGACATTTCAGAGGATATGTCTTTTACCTGATAGGTTTCCAAAGAACCCGCTGCCTGGTTGTTTTTTTGACGCCAAACTTTTAACGTCAGATTCATATTGTAATGTTCCATTATCGAATGGTTAAGTTGTTGAATAGTTATGTAATCCTTATTTGTAACTTCTTTGGCTTGGTTTTACAATTTCAAAATTGAGTTCTTCCTTATTTAATTTCCAATCACTTTCCCCCATGTATTCCCATGCAGAAACGAAACTGAAATTTTCATCATCGCGTTTGGCTTCGCCATCTTCGGTCTGAGATTCTTCCCTAAAATGTCCACCACAACTTTCATTACGCACCAGTGCATCTTTACACATCAACTCACCTAGTTCAATAAAATCAGCTACCCTACCTGCCTTATCCAATTCAGGATTCATGCTATTAATTTCACCTGGAATCCTAACATCGGACCAGAATTCTTTTTTCAAGGCTTGAATATCGGCAATGGCTTCGTTTAGTCCCTTTTCATTACGCGCCATTCCACATTTGTCCCACATGATCAAACCAAGGCGCTTATGGAAACTTTCCACCGTTTGCTTTCCTTTGATGTTCATTAGGGTATTGATACGATCACTTACCGCCTTCTGTGTTTCAGCAAAAGCTGGATGATCAGTAGAAATACTAGCGGTACGAATTTCATCAGCTAGATAATTCCCCAAGGTATAGGGGATTACAAAATAGCCATCTGCCAACCCCTGCATTAATGCAGAAGCACCGAGGCGATTGGCCCCATGGTCGCTGAAATTAGCTTCCCCTAATGCATATAATCCTTTAACGGTTGTTTGCAGTTCATAATCCACCCATAAACCACCCATCACATAATGCACTGCGGGGTAAATTCGCATAGGCATATCGTATGGGTTTTCACCAGTGATTTTATCATACATGGCAAAAAGATTACCATATTTTTCTTTTACCACATCCTTGCCAAGTTGAATCAATGAAGCTTCACTGGCAGTATGATCCCCCATTTTACCGGCTTCAATTTTACCATACCGAAGGATTGCATCCGCAAAATCAAGGTAAACAGCTAATTTAGTGGTCCCTACTCCATATCCCTCATCACAACGCTCTTTAGCGGCCCTGGATGCAACATCACGGGGTACTAGGTTTCCAAAAGCAGGATACCTTCTTTCGAGGTAATAATCCCTTTCTTCTTCTGGTATATCAACCGCCTTTCGGTTATCTTCTTTCTTCTTGGGCACCCAAATACGGCCATCATTGCGTAAACTTTCGCTCATCAAGGTGAGTTTACTTTGATAATCGCCTGATACAGGGATACAAGTAGGATGAATTTGTGTAAAACAAGGATTACCAAAAAAAGCACCTTTTTTATGCGCTTTCCATGCAGCAGTTACGTTACTTCCCATTGCATTGGTACTCAAATAAAATACATTGCCATATCCGCCAGTACATAACAGTACCGCATGTCCGAAATGTTTTTC
>JBIIVV010000332.1:0-3151 GCA_044339235.1 Ferruginibacter sp. | reverse complement strand
AAAAATGCCGATACTAACACTTACTTCTGATATTGGCCAGCATGATTTCCTTGCTGGGGCAGTAAAAGGGCAGTTGTTACAGGCAAGCGACTTGTTTTCATTGGTGGATATCTCCCACCAAATATCACCATTTAATTACCCGCAAGCAGCCTATGTTTGCAGAAATGCCATAAAAAATTTTCCTGTAGGCACCTGTCACCTAATTCTGGTGAATTTGTTTGACGAAAAGCCGGAACACATGCTGCTGGCAGAACACAATGGTCAGTATATCGGCTGTGGCGATAATGGATTGCTCACCATGATATTGGAAGAAATCCCTCAAAAAGTGGTGGCACTAGCCCTAGAAAAAAATAAAAGAAAAAACACCCTCTATTGCACCACTGTTTTCGCAAAGGCTTTTAATGATATTTTGAGTGGTAAAACACTGGATCAAATTGGTGACAGCTCGGTTTCCATTCAGGTAAAAAACCCTTTACGGCCTCTGCTAGGTGCCAATTGGATGGAAGGCCAGATTATTTTCATTGATAATTTCGAAAACGTAATTGTCAATATTACCCGCGAAGATTTTGAAGAACAACGAAAAGGCCGAAGCTTTAAAATTGTTTTTAAAAGGGACGAGATCATTGAAAAAATATGTGATACCTACGCAGATGTACAAGAAGGTGAAAAATTAGCCCTATTTAATTCTGCAGACTATCTTGAAATTGCCATCAACAAAGGAAATGCCGCTGGCCTTTTTGGATTGCAAGGATTTTCGGAAAAACAAAACCAACCCCAACACCAGTACCTTAATAATCGACTCTTTTACCAAACAGTGAAAGTGTATTTCGAATAGCCAATTTTACCCACCCCCTTTTAACTGGCTCAATAAGCAATCCGCTATATTTGTATTGAAGTTCCCAGCAACAAAAAACCCTATTCAAAAATTCCAGGTCATAAAAGGAATAAAAATTGAATTCGCTGGATATTCAAATAATGAATCTTCAAAAAAATAAAAAGATACACATGAAAAAAATACTCCTTTTTTACATGACTTTGTTTATTATCAATACTCTCCAAGCTCAGGTTCGACTCCCCTCTCCTTCCCCTACTCAAACCATTAAACAGGAGTTTGGCCTCGGTAATATTGAGCTTAGCTACACTCGAACCGGAGCAAAAGGCAGAAGGATTTTCGGAGATTTGGTTACTTATGGCAAATTGTGGAACACCAGCGCAAATACTCCTGCGAAATTATTTTTTTCGGAGCCTGTTGAAATTTTTGGAAAAAAAATTGATTCAGGCAAATATGCCCTATACACCATTCCCGGAGAAGAAAACTGGGAAATCATCTTAAACAAAGGGATTTCCAACAAAGGCACAGAAGATTATAAAGAATCGATGGATGTCATTCGCTTTAAAGTAGCTCCAACCCATACAAAAGAAAAGGCTGAATTATTGACATTTCAATTTACATACCTCCAGCCAACGAGTTGCGAATTGCAGTTGCATTGGGAAAAGAAATTGATCACCCTTCCAATTACGACTAACCTGAATGAAAAAATTCGCACCCAAATTGAAGCCGCAATGCTCACTGATAAAAAACCATTTTGGGAAGCGGCACAATTTTTTTATGAGTATGATAGAAACCTAAGTAAGGCACTAGAAAATGCAAATAAAGCAACCGATGCCTATCCAAAAGCATATTGGATGTATTTATATAAAGCCAACATTCAAAAAGAAATGGGCTTTACAACAGAAGCGATGAGAAGCTCCCAACTATCGCTGGAACTTGCAAAGCAGGCAAAGAACATGGATTATGTTAAAATGAATGAACAGCTACAAAAGGAATTGAAAAGAAAATCAAATTAGTATTAATCAACAGCTCCCTTCAATTTATTTAGCTTTTTGATTGCCTGATAATTTATGTTACGATTTGCTTTTTACCAGGCAAAATCAATTGTATCAACACTCCAAAGAAGATTACCAGTACCACCCCAATCACATTCAACCATAAAAAGGAAACCAGATTGAGGTTATAGATTAGAATTACCAATAACTCTGATATCACTGCTGCAATAAAAATAGCATTTCCCTTTACATAGTTGATCCAGAATGCTACCAAAAAAATTCCCAATATCACTCCGTAAAATAACGATCCCAAAATATTAACCGCCTCAATGAGGCTATTGCCAAGATTGTAGGCAAACATCGCCACCACCACTGAAAACACCCCCCAGGCAAATGTATACCACCTTGAAATATTGTAGTCCCCGGCTTCTGTGCAATTTTTATTAATGAATTTTTTATGAAAATCCACCACCGTGCAGGAGGCAAGTGAATTTAAGGCAGCCGCAATACTACCCCATGCTGCCAAAAATATAACAGCAATCAATAAGCCTACCAGACCCTTGGGTAAATTATCAATCACAAAACGAAGGAATATAAAATTGGTATCATTGGCATCATCGCCCGGAATTGCCTTTTTTAATACCGACTTAAATTGTGCGCGCAGTTCAGTAGCAAGCGCTGAATTATTACCAGCTAAAGCATAACTGTATTGATTTTCTAAACTGATCAACGAATCTTTATACACTGTTTTTTTTGCCACAATCACTTTTGCTTCGTCAAAATAAATAGGCGCCTTGTGATACTGATAAAAAGAAAATACTAAGATGCCCACCAATAAAATAAGGAACTGCATGGGCACTTTCACCAAACCATTGGTTAATAATCCAATCTTGCTTTCCTTATCCGACTTGGCCGTAAGGTATCTGCCCACCTGACTTTGGTCGGCTCCAAAATAACTCAGCGACAAAAAAAAGCCGCCCAACAAACCGCTCCAGATATTGTATTTATCCTTCCAATCAAAATGCTGATTAGTAAACCCTGTGGTGATAATATTCATTTTTCCCTGGGCCCCTGCCACCTTTATCGCATCCGAAAACCCCATCCCTGCAGGCAGTAAATTAATCACCATGTACCCAGCCAAAAACATACCGGCAATAATAATGATCAATTGTAATTGCTGTGTATAAGCCACCGCCCTGGCACCTCCACTCATTGTATATATAATGAGCAATCCACCCATCACCAAATTGGTATAATAAATATTCCAGCCTAAAAGAGAACTCAATATAATAGAAGGTGCGTAAATACTAATACCAGTTGATAA
>JBIIVV010000331.1:0-3152 GCA_044339235.1 Ferruginibacter sp. | reverse complement strand
AATGGGATATATTTTGGGAATGGGATTTGCATTCAAGGCCAAACCAGAAGCATTCGCCAGCAGTAGTTGCGCAAATAAAATGGTCAACTAACTGCATTTCAAATCCTATTTATCTGATCAATCGACCCACAAGAACTTTTTCACGAACAATGCCTGCTTTTTTTAGGTTGTTGATGAATCATTTCTACAAACAAGTGGAATATTGAAGTAACATTGAATATCTTTGCACCACAAAAAAAAACACAATTAATATGAGCGAAACAGTACTTACCATAGGTCAAATACATACCAACAAAGGTATCCTGAACTTTGAACTATATGATGATGCAGCCCCGATAGCAGTAGCAAATTTTAAAAAATTAATCAGTGAAGGCTTTTATGATGGGCTTAGTTTTCACAGGGTAATTCCAAATTTTATGGTACAAGGTGGATGTCCAAATGGCACAGGAGCTGGTGGCCCAGGATATACCATTCAATGTGAAACAAAAGGCGCTAAACAATTTCATGACCGTGGAGTATTGTCCATGGCACACAGAGGCCCCAACACAGGTGGATCTCAATTCTTTATTTGCCATAACCGAACAGGCACCCAACATCTAGATGGTGTTCATACCTGCTTTGGAAAAGTGACCGAAGGAATCGAAATCATCGCCGAAATTCGCGGAGGTGATATTATGGAAAAAGTGATTCTGCTGAATTAATTATTATAGCCAAAAAAAATGCCCATTGAAAATAATTTCAATGGGCATTTTTTTTGACAAATTATGGACAGTTCAGTCCATTGAAAATTCGATTCAAGCTTTCTCCTTTCTCTAGCAATATTTCCATTGCTTACAAGCGGTAGGTCAATAGTTTAGGCTTCTTTTTTAAACTCATTGGTTTCGTCAATCAGCTTCAGAATTTTATCTCTTCCCAATTTTTTGGTAGCACTACTCACAAAATGCTGAGGTAAAAACTGCCATGTTTTTCTCAATCGATCCAAAAAAAGTTTTACGTTTTTGGCCACCACCGCCTGGGTTTCTTTATCCGCTTTAGTAAATATCATGGTAAAGGGAATCTCCCATTTATCCAGTTGATTTAAAAAATCAAGATCTATTTTTTGGGGTGTGTGACGAGCATCCAACAATACAAATACCATTGCCAGATTTTCTCTTTTTCGCAAATACCCTTCAATCATTTGTTCCCAGCGTCTTCGGCTACGGATACTTACCTTGGCGAATCCATAACCTGGCAGATCCACTAGGTACCATTTCAGGTTTTGACCCTCTTTACTGCTATTGATAGTGGAGGCAGAAGTGATTTCAAAATGATTAATCAGCTGGGTCTTTCCAGGTGTACCGGAGGTTTTTGCCAGCTTATCATTATTGGTAAGCATGTTGATTAAAGACGATTTACCTACATTACTGCGACCTATAAACGCATATTCCTTTTTATCAGGAGCAGGGCATTTTTCGAAATCAGGACTACTGATAATATATTTAGCTGATTTAATAAGCATTTGGCAAAGATACGGCAGAAGGGGTATGGTTAACCTACGCCTTCTACCGTATCTTTGCGGGCATGACACAATTTGCACACGACAAGGTGGTTCCACAGCAGGATTCTACGCTTTCAAAAAAGGAGCAAGTAGCCAATATGTTCGACCATATCGCCTACCGTTATGACTTTTTGAACCGCTTTTTAAGTGGTGGAATCGATATACTATGGCGAAAAAAGGCTATCCGACAATTGAAAGATCTAGACCCTAAAATAATACTAGATGTTGCTACCGGTACTGCCGATGTTGCAATCATGACGGCAGGTATTTTGAACCCAGCAAAAATAATTGGCATCGATATTAGCGAGGGGATGCTGAGTTTTGGTAGAAAAAAAATTGAAAAACTGGGACTTGAATCCGTTATTGAATTATTAAATGGTGACTGTGAAACAATAAAATCGGATGATAATTCGTTTGATGCTGTTACGGTGGCTTTTGGCGTTCGCAACTTTCAAAATTTAGAGAAAGGATTGCAAGAAATTTTAAGGGTATTAAAACCAGGCGGAAAATTGGTGGTTCTAGAATTTAGCCAACCTAAAACGATCGCTGTAAAGCAATTGTACCAGCTATACATGAATGTAGTAGCCCCGGGAATGGGGAAATTATTTTCAAAAAATCGTGATGCCTATAAATACTTGGATGAATCCATTAAAAAATTTCCCGAAGGAAAAAATTTTACTATTATCTTAGACAATCTCGGATATATCAACACTTATTGTAAACCTCTGAGCTTTGGAATATGCAGCATCTATTGCGGAGAAAAATAATTTACTGTATACTTATTTTAATGATGGGCTCTTCTAGGAGCATTGCACAACTGCGCTATTCCGGTTTGAATTTACCTGATCACGATAGCAAATCCTATCACTTTGGCATCAATCTAGGAATGAACCGATCCCATTTTAATTTTATCCATCACCCCCAGTTTTTGTACCAAGATAGCGTAACCGTAATCGAGAGTATTAATAGTACTGGAATTAATCTAGCTTGGCTAGTAAATTTAAATTTAAGCGAGCACTTTGATATAAGGACTTACCCCCTCAACCTTACCTTCAGTGAAAAGGCATTTGAATATACCTTGAAGTATCCAGACTTACCAGCCGGAGAAGATACCATCACCGTCAAAAAAGTTCAATCCATTACCTTAAGTTTTCCTTTTCAATTAAAATTCAGTAGTGACCGAATAGATAACCTAAAAGTATATACGATAGCGGGTGTAAAGTTTGATTATGATATGGCTTCTAATGCAGGAAAAAGTAATGCAGAGGGGCTAATAAAACTCAATAAGCTGGATTACAGTATTGAAGGTGGTATTGGATTCCATATTTACTTTCCATTTTTTGTATTGTCGCCTGAATTAAAAGTAAGTTGGGGCCTAAGTAATTTACATAGCCGGGATGCCTCTTTAAAATTTTCAAGCAATTTCGATAAAATTTATTCCAGAATGATTTCCTTTTCACTCATTGTAGAATAATAAATCGCCGCCTTACCCACTTCTATTTGAAGCGATTAAATACGAATAATGATCTTCTATAAAATTCATCACTCAGCTCTGTGGTGCTGAAAACTATATTCAATAATATAGTGGCACCTTATAAACTACTCATATTCTCTC
>JBIIVV010000329.1:0-3154 GCA_044339235.1 Ferruginibacter sp. | reverse complement strand
CGGTAACCGGCACCAATGGTAAATTCGGTACTCCTTGTTTCACTCAACTGAAAATCAACCAAACTCAAACTAAGGGTTCTTTGTTTGGTGTAATCAATTTTAAACTGAAACTGATTGGTAAACATCATGTCAATGCCCACCAAGGGAGCAAACTGCTCTTGGATGGTAATATTGGGCAACATGAAATAAGGAATATAATTATTTGAAATGGTATCATAAAAAGAGGGGTACCCATATTGAGATACATCTTGGTATAATAATGCGGAGGTAAATCCATTCATACTTAAACTTCCATTGTAGCCATGAGATAAAGTAACATTTGTAAAAATCTTTTCCAAGCCCTTCACCCTGCTTAGCCCGTTGTAATCGAGTTTCCAATTGGGCCTGGGTATAATCTTGCTAAAAGGATTTGACTTAATGTTGGAATTGCTTTGTTTTATTAAACCAACACTGTTGGGATTCTGTCCAGAATAAGCCGCAATAAATGCCGGAATCAATACATCATTGGCATATTTATTATATCCATAAGCATATCCGTTGGCCTCCAATGGTCTGCCATCATTGTACTTATTCAATGCGCCCAATCGCTGAGAAATTATCTTTCGATTATTCTGGAAGGTAAGAAAGGTCGCCGAAATTTGATTGGGATCAAATTTTCCAAATAATGTTTTGTAAGAAATATAACTTACATCAAATCCACCACCACCATAAGGACTCAGGTGACTGAATTGTTTTCCTGTGCCAGTAGTATCCTTAAATAATTCTGAATAATTTTTATTGAATGTTTTATTTACATTCACACTAATGTTTAAATCTCTTACCGGTTCTACTTGTGCGGTTAAGGTTAACCGTTGGTCGAAGCTTTGTTGCAGAATACTGTTGAACAAAGTATCTGCACTAATCAAGCCCTTTTGTGCAGCATTATTGAGCCAGTTGGCATCTGGTTGCTTTCCTGTGATAAAATCAAACCCGGGTTGCATGCTTCTAAAGTTTTGACCCACATATTGTGTACTGTCTAGATAGCCCGGCAAACGGGTGTTCGCGTTTTCCGATAATGAAATATTCATTTGCTTAACACTGGTAATCAACTTCCCAAATACTCTTCCAATCGTTCCTACATTGGGCAAGTAATTAGGGTCTTTTACCTTGGTAACTTTGATACGCCTAAATTTTTTGGTGGTAACCCCTGCTTTGGTGATGGATTTGAAAATAGAATCCCTGGTAAATTCCCTATTTTTTGCCTGTCCCGTATTAGGCTGTTCAATGGCGCGGAAGAATTTCACTTTGTTGTACAACCTAGTAAAATCAAACTGAGCAGTTGCTTCCTGGCTTTGTCCATTTTCTAAAATATTGCCCAACTCAACTGCTAAGCGCGATGCCCCAATCCAACGATAAGTAGCCTGGTATTTTATATTAAAAGTAGTCCAATCAAGCAAAGGAAACTTTGCAGTAGGAAGGGTGTAAGAAATATTGGCAGTATGATTGTACAAGGTATTTCTTCCCCCCTTCAATAAATTGGACCAAAGGCTATCCTTTTGGAGTGGGGTTTCCAGTCTGCCGGCGGGTTCATCTACCCTAGCATTATTATTGGCGGTAAAATCAAAATTCATGGAACGGGTTAATCCCCATCTAAAAATAAAGTCGCGTTGAAAGGTCAAATACTTGTCGTAGGTCTCTGGGATTTTGTATTTATCCGAGCCCACCGATCTTGGCCTAATTGCACCAAACTGCCGGTGAATATCCGCCCTAAAACTTATTTGCGAAGGCATTGGATTGAGATTAACATCTTTAATCAAATCAAACCAATGGGTTTTTCTTTTAGCTAAAAATGGAATTTTCTTGAATGGCTCAATAAATTTTGGCTGTGGTGCAAAATTGTATCCTACCCCACCCCGATGACGGGTTACCTCATTGTTTTCAATCAATGGATTGTGGGCAATAATATTGATATAGGAATAACTTACATCTACATTAGAAATGTCATAAATTTTTGGGCTTCCTTTACTAGTCCTACTTTTTCTAACGTTGGTAAAGTTCAACGTTTTGGTACTCGTAAAATCAACGGCAGCATTGTTAATAGAATCCCTTTTACTTGCTGGGGAAGAGCCTAACTTATCTTTTAGCCGGATATCCAAATCATAAGGGTCGTACTCCGGTTTACTAATTGCTTGAGAATAACTGGCAAACATCGGAATAGAAATGGCTGCTTGTTTAGGCAATAGTTTACCCAACTCTATATTGGCCGCCACATCCATTTGGGTAAAATTATCACGATAGCGTTCATTGACCCTTTGCTCGAGGGTTCCAAAACCAGCAGAATGTGTAGTCACTGAACCTGTGATGGTTCCTAAGTCTGCCAGGTTCATATTTATTCTAGCCATAGCAGCCCATCCACCATTTTCATTGATCGAATTGAGGCGCAATTCATTGACCCACATTTCGCCGCAGGCATTGCTATTACTGGTATTTTCTACTCCAATCAAAATTCCTCTTACCTCTCCTAAATTGGGATCACCTAATATGGAATAGGTTTGTCCGTTGGATTGCAACTTTCTGTAAATACTCGTTGAGATGCCCCTGATATTTCTTTCCTGTTTCAATTTCGGCAAAATACTCAGGTCTACATTTAAGCTATTGATTGCCCTCCAAAGGG
Source organism: Ferruginibacter sp. (assembly GCA_044339235.1). GTDB lineage: Bacteria > Bacteroidota > Bacteroidia > Chitinophagales > Chitinophagaceae > Ferruginibacter. The sequence continues at coordinate 501 of JBIIVV010000329.1, read as the reverse complement.
TATCATTATATGCGTCGGTATTTGGATTTAATAAATTAGCGGATAAAGGAGTTACATACAAGGGGATTTTTATTTCAAAATAATTACTCACAAAATCAGTCCCGATTCTGACTACTGCATTCAAATCGCGGTCCTTAATACTGTTAAAAGTTTTTACATTATTTTCAACATGAATATACATCGACAATTTACCATACTGACGAATATCCCGATTGGCAAATGTTTGTTGTACACCTCTTGCATCACCCTTACTTAAACCACAAAATTGCAGCGACATACTTTGTTCATTCTGCAAAAGATTCACCCCATTATTACTTTGTATTTGCTGGCGTTGAATATCTCTCGGTGTTCGATAAGCCAAAGGAGTTCGTTTGTCATTTTCTTCAATATTTACGCCATTGATATTCAATGAAGCGCTGGTAGTGATGGGAGAATAGATACCCGAAGAATCAATTTTATTTGGAAACTTACGCCAGATATTTCTCGTTAATTCCAATTTAC
>JBIIVV010000330.1:0-3154 GCA_044339235.1 Ferruginibacter sp. | reverse complement strand
TACAATTTAATTCCAATCTCTCTGCAAAAATATTCAGTACTTATTTTGGAGGCAATGGCAGCGATGCTTGTTTTGTTTTATCCATCAATCCACTTACCGGAAATGTATATGTTGCAGGAGGAACCAGTAGTACTGGTTTACCTGGTGATAAATCGGGTGTTATCAATGCTGCTTTTCAGGGTGGTGAAGTTGATGGATTTGTTACCCAGATAAAGCCGGATGGGTCTTCGGTTATTAAAACTACCTTTTTGGGAACCAGTGGAAACGACTTAGTGTATGGCATTCAGTTTGACAAGTTTGGCTATCCCTATGTTACTGGTGCCACTTCAGGAAATTGGCCTGTGCTCAATGCAGCGTTTAGTAATTCTGGTGGAAAACAGTTTATTAGTAAGTTACAGCCTGATTTGTCAGCTTATGTTTATTCTACTGTATTTGGTACTAACTCGCCGATACCCAATTTATCTATTACCGCTTTTTTGGTAGATCGGTGCCAGAATGTATATGTTTCTGGATGGGGAGGTAAATTCAATCACGACAGAGGGTATCCCAATGCTGGAACAACAGGGTTGCCGATCACCAATGATGCTATTGCGCCCAAGCTTACCGATGGAAATGATTTCTATTTTTTCATTCTGGAAAAAAATGCAAACAGCCAGTTGTTCGGAAGTTTTTATGGGCAAAAAGGAGGCTTCGATGACCATGTCGATGGCGGAACTAGCCGATTTGATGCCAATGGAATTATTTATCAGGCAATTTGTGCCAATTGCGGAGGACGAAGTGACCCATCGGTTGTATTTCCTACTACTGCTGGTGTATGGGCTGCAAGAAATGGGTCTGATAACTGCAATGAGGCGGTCGTTAAAATTGAAATGGATTTTGGCGGGGTGGGGGCGAGTATTAGAACTACCATTAATGGAGTAATTGATACCGTTGGTTGTGTTCCAATGACGGTAAATTTGACCGATACGCTGGCAAAAGGTAAAATGTATATCTGGGATTATGGGGACGCTACTAATCCTAAAAGAGACACCACTTATGCACCTAATAATTCTACTTCGCATGTGTATAATACTGTGGGAACCTTTCAGCTCACCGTGATAGCAATTGATTCGACCACTTGTAATATTTCAGATACTGCATTTACCCAGGTGAGGGTGGGTAATAATTTAATCAAACCGGATTTTATTGCCACCAAAAGTGGAGGTTGCCAAAGCCTAACCTTTCTGTTTCAAAATACTACCACCGCTGCTATACCCTCCTATACCAACAATACTTTTTTATGGGACTTTGGGGATAATACCCCGACCCAGCGGTCAGGAATTTCAAATATCCTTCATACCTATGCCGCTGCCGGAACGTATAATGTAAAATTATTGACCGATGATGTAAATTTTTGCAATGCACCAACATCCATTTCCCATACCGTACGTTTGGCCGACACAGTGAGGGCACGTTTCGAAACGCCTAGTAAAGGTTGTATTCCATACCTTGCCCAGTTTTCAAATACTTCAATAGGGGGTATTGATTTTCTTTGGGATTTTGGTGATGGCACCAGTTCTACCAATGTAAATCCTACCCATTTATATAATGCTACAGGTACCTATACTGTAACGCTTACTGCTACTGACATGTCTACTTGTAATCGGACCGATAAGTATACTTTGTCAATTGAAGTTTTCAATATTCCCGTGGCTGGTTTTAATTTTTCTCCCAATCCTACCAAGCCCAATAAGGCTGTAGAGTTTAATAATTTTTCCAATGGGGCTACTAACTATTTATGGGATTTTGGAGACGGGCAAACTTCAACGTTGGAAAACCCATCTCATTTATTTAATGCCACTGGAACATACAAGACCTGTTTAGTTGCTATCAATGCAGCCGGATGTACAGATACTTTTTGTCTGGATATTGCCGTAATTGTATTGCCATTTTTAGATGTACCCAATGCATTTACACCGAATAAATTTGGAACCAATGGCGTGGTGAAAGTGTTGGGATATGGTATCGCCAAAATGGACTGGAAAATATATAACCGATGGGGGCAAAATGTATTCACTAGCACGAGTCAGTCGATAGGTTGGGATGGAACATTTAATGGAGTGGTTCAGCCGATGGATGTATATACTTATACATTGGATGTAGTATTTTCAGATGGAAAGAAATTCAGAAAAACGGGTGATATATCATTACTTCGCTAACTTTATAGTAGGTAAGAATTTTGAAATGAAAAAAAATATAAAAATAGGACTACTGGTTTTGATTCATTGGTATATGATGACGAATGCCTATGCCCAGGATCTTCATTTTTCCCAATTTTTCAATTCTGTACTGACCACTAATCCTGCCAATACCGGCTTTATTCCCGATGCAGATTTTAGATTAGGGGCACATTATCGAAATCAGTATTCTGCTCTTTTGGCATCACCTTATAAAACCATCAGTATTTTTGCAGATGGCCAATTATTGCGTAATCAAATTGAAAATGGCTGGTTAGGGATTGGAGGTGTTATATTAAGTGATGTGGCAGGTAGTGGCGGATTGAGATCAACAAAGATATACGGGTCTCTGGCCTATCACCAGCAGCTGGGCAATAGCAGTTTGTTGAGCGCTGGGTTCAACATAGGCTGGGCCAATAAGCGCATTGATGCCACCAAGCTGAGCTTTCCGGACCAGTTTGACGGAAAATTCTTTGACAATACATTGCCTTCTTCAGTGATGCTTACCAATAGCGCTATCAGTTACTTTGATGTTCAGGCAGGATTAAATTATGCCTATTTTCCAACAGAGGAAGTTTATATCAATGGAGGCTATTCCATTCAGCATGTAAATGGCCCCCAAGAAACATTTTTTAGTGGATCGGTCGATAGCAGCAGAATACCCATGCGGCATATCGGGTTTCTCAATGCGATGTTAAAGGTATCAGACAGGCTGATTATCAACCCCAATATGTACTATACCAACCAAGCAAGCGCAAGTGAATTTTTGCTGGGGATGAACGCTAATTATAATTTATCTGGATCAGGGGACAAACAATTTATTATTGGTCTTTATTATCGTGCAGGCGATGCCGTTATACCGATGGTTGGTTTTGAATTGAATAATATCCGTTTTACTTTCAGTTACGATGCCACTACTTCTGCCCTTCGTAATTTTA
>JBIIVV010000103.1:0-11089 GCA_044339235.1 Ferruginibacter sp. | reverse complement strand
AAAATCAACAAGTTATGACTTTTATGATTTTCAAAAATCCAAATCGTTTCCAAGCTAAAAACCCAGCAAACTCAATATCGACAATACTTTCAAAGAACTAATACTTTCAACAACGCAACGCTAATGACATTTGATTAAAATAAAATCATATCAATTTCAATCAATCATTCAAGTTCAAATAGTTATTTAATTGTATAATTTACGCTTAAATATCAGAAAAATAGTATCTATTGATAAGAATCAATAAATTGAAAAGTTTAAGCCCTTATTGACCTACCTTTGTAAAACAATAAATTGTTGATCGATGAAAAAAAGTCATATTGTTGTCCTGATTGGAATAGCCATTGCGATTGGAGCATTAATCATGTTATCGGTTGATTTCTCAACTTATGATACGATTCTTTCTGCTAAGCAAAAACAAGGCAAATTTGTACATTTAATAGCTAGGCTCGATAAGGCAGTTCCCTTGGAATACGACCCGGCAAAAAACCCCAATTACCTTTCCTTTAATATAATTGATAGTTTGGGAGGCAAAGCAAAAGTGGTTTATCTGAATACAAAGCCTCCTGAATTGGAACAAAGTGAAAGAATCGTGCTAAAAGGCAAAATGCAAGGAGATGTTTTTCAATGCAGCGACATCTTATTGAAATGTCCTAGTAAATACAAAGATGATAAACAACAACTAGAGAAAACGATTGTAGCTACTAAATAAACAACTTATCCAATCACCGATTCAGTTAGCTTTAACCTACATTTGATTCAAAATCAGTTGATTCCTATTTTTCAATAAAAATTGTAGCGGTTCATTCAAATCATTGAGCCCCGTGAATAAAACCAAATAGAAATTATGCAATTTGAAGGAGAGCACTTATGGATAGGCCAAGTCGGCCATATTTTTGTTTTAATAGCTTTTACAGCTTCTTTACTCAGTACCATTGCTTTTTTTACAGCTGGTAGAACCCTTGACGCCGCCGATAAATTATCCTGGATAAGGTTTGCTAGAATCAGCTTCCTTACTCAATCTGTAGCGGTATTCCTTGTTTTTTCATCGATATTCTACATTTGTTCACATCATTATCTTGAATACCTTTTTGGGTATAAGCATACTTCCAAAGAGTTAGAATTTAAATATTTATTCGCCTCTATTTGGGAAGATCAAAGCGGTAGTTTTTTATTATGGAGTATTTGGCATAGCGTAATAGGAATGTTTCTGATTTGGAAATCTAAGGAGTGGGAAGCACCCGTAATGACAGTGGTTAGTTTGGCACAACTTTTTTTGGCAATGATGATCATGGGGGTATATATTTTTGGGACCAAAATTGGTAACAGTCCCTTCGTTCTTACTCGAGATGAAATCAACGGTCCTATTTTTGGTATGCCCAATTATTTGAGTATGATCAAAGACGGTGTGGGTTTAAATGTGTTGTTACGCAATTATTGGATGGTAATTCATCCGCCCGTTTTATTTCTAGGATTTGCATCTACAATTGTTCCTTTTGCCTATGCGTATGCAGGTATTCAATCAAAAAAATATGGCGAATGGATAAAGCCGGTTTTACCTTGGGCATTATTTACTGCTTGCGTATTGGGGGTTGGGATTATGATGGGCGGCAAGTGGGCCTACGAATCCCTGTCATTCGGTGGTTACTGGGCCTGGGATCCGGTAGAAAATGCATCCCTTGTACCCTGGTTGATTTTGATTGCAGGCCTTCATACAATGGTTATTTATAAAGCTACCGGCCACTCTTTGAGAGCCAGTTATCTTTTTGCAATACTCAGCTTTGTATTTATTCTTTATTCTACTTTTTTAACTAGAACCGGAATTTTGGGAGATACGTCGGTACATGCTTTTGCTGAATCCGGACGCCCCATGTTTAACTTGATCCGTATTTTCTTTTTTGTATTTTCAGTTCCTGCTTTACTGTATTTTTTCTTTCATTATAATAAAATGCCTTCTGAAAAAAGGGAAGAAGATACGAGTTCCCGCGAATTCTGGATGTTCATCGGTTCGTTGGTTTTCTTTTTATCAGCCATGTTTATTATTGCTAAAACTTCTACCCCTGTTATCAATGCAATTTTTGGCTCTAAGCTCGCTCCTCCTGAAGACATTGAATTTTCTTACAATAAAGTGATTGTATTAGTAGCCATTATTATTGGACTGTTAACTGCTATCACCCAATATTTGAAATATAAAAATACTGCTGCCAGCTTCGTAATTAAAAAAATTGCTTTCCCTACTTTGCTTGCAATAATAATTACCGCCTTGCTGGTCATCTTTTACCCTATTACCTATTATAAGCAGGGAGCTGGTTTTTTGGGTGCTGTTTATGTAGCCATTTTTGCAACTGTTTTTTCAGTAGTTGCCAATGCAAGCTATATCTGGACTGTATTACATGGCAATTTAAAATCAGCTGGTGCTTCTTTTGCACATCTTGGTTTTGCTTTGATGATTGTAGGTATATTGATTTCATCGGCAAATAAAAAAGTGATCAGTGAAGAAAAATTCAAGGATTTTCAAATTCAAATGGGGATTGATCCGCTTACCAAACAACAGGACAATCCTGCTGAAAATATTAATCTGATAAGGCAAGTACCCAAAAAAATGGGACCTTATGACGTTACCTATTTGCACGATAGCGTAGGAAAGGAAAAAGGTAGGCGCTTTTATCATTTAGCTTTTGAAAGAAGGGATGAAATAACCAATGAGCTTAAAGAGTCCTTTATTTTGAAGCCTGATGTGTATTTGATGAAAGACAATAACATGAGCAGTAATCCCGATACCAAAAATTACTTAACCCATGATGTATTTACTTATATTTCCTATGCACTCAATCCAGAGGCCTCTGAAGATACTGCTAGTTTTAAAATAAATGAAATGGCGGAAGGTGATACACTGTATTATTCTAAGGGGTATATGGTATTGAACCAAGTGATTAAGAACCCTACTACCAATAAGTTCAACATTCCTGTCAATGGACCTGCTGTTTCAGCAGAAATAACGATTACTTCAAAGGAGAACAATACTTATCGTGCAGCTCCAATGATTATAATCGACAGTTTTGGTATCAATCAAATTGACGATACCGTGTATGCGCAAAATCTTTTTGTAAAATTTGCAGGAGTAAGTTCTGACCAAACAAAAATGAAAATCGGTGTAAAGGAATCTAGCACAATGATTGATTTCGTTACATTGAAGGCATATATATTTCCCTATATCAACCTGGTTTGGGTAGGCTTGATTATAATGGCCATTGGCCTTGTAATGAGTATGGTTCAAAGAGCTGGCCTCTCCAAATCGACTGGGGCAATAGTGATGGTCTTAGCTGCGATTGCATTATTTTATATGTTTTTACTGGCTAATTAGTCCGCTTTTACCATTATTGATGGCAATATGGGCGGTTTTGATCTCAATATAAATGGCTCATAACCAATGGTTATATCGTTGAATCAAATCACAATTATTTAATAATTAACGCCCATCTTGACCTCGGATTTTGTAATTTCGCAATTCAATGTGCCGTTTCATTTCATATAAACTATGTACTTTTCTACTGCTGTTGGCTCTTTTAATAGCTGGGGAAGGCTATTTGTATGCTCAACAACAAAGTAGTAAAGACACCATTGTAAGTTATGCGATGATCTACAATGGAGATACCATTGAAGCCAAAACCTTAGCCGATATCCCCTTCTACGCTAGGTACAATTCAGCACAAATGAATAACCGGGCAAAATGGACTAGACTGCGCAATGCCGTTTATGTAACTTTCCCTTTTGCCAAAAGAGCCAGTATTGTTATCAATGATATCAATACCCGACTGGTTACAATCGAAAGGGAAGAGGATCGGAAAAATTATATCAAGTCTAGAGAAAAAGAGTTGAGAAATGAATTCACTTCCCCCCTTACCAATTTATCCATCTACCAAGGTAAGGTGTTAATGAAATTGATCAATCGTGAAACAGGTAATAATTGTTATCATATTATTAAAGAATACAAAGGTGGATTTACGGCACGTGTTTATCAAACAGTAGCTTTTTTCTTTACTACCAATTTAAAACAACCCTACGACAGAAATGGGGAGGATACTGAAATAGAAAAAATTGTTCAAGAAGTTGAAAGAATGTATGGACTCCGAGGTTAACTGATAATTGATAACTGATAATTGATAATTGACAATTGACAACTGATAACTGATAATTGACAACTGATAACCCTTCCAAATTTAAACTACCACCCAATGAAATTAGATCTTCTTGTTTTTGCTGTTCATCCAGATGATGCGGAACTTTCCTGCGGTGGGATATTGCTGACTGAAAAAAACAATGGCAAAACTACCGGTGTGGTGGATCTTACTCAGGGAGAATTGGGCACTAGAGGAACGCGCGAAACAAGAAAATTGGAGGCCGAAGCTGCTGCCAAAATTTTGCGTTTGGATGTAAGGGAGAATTTAAAAATGGCGGATGGTTTTTTTACCAATGATGAAGCGCATCAGCGTAAAATTATCGCCAGTATTAGAAAATATCGGCCCGAAATCATTTTTTGTAATGCCCCCTCCGATCGGCATCCTGATCATGGACGAAGCGCTCAGCTAGTTGAAGATGCCAGTTTTTTATCTGGGTTAGTTAAAATTGAAACAACCGTTGATGGTAAATTACAGGATCCTTGGCGACCGAAATTTGTCTTTAATTTCATTCAAGACAAGTACCTTCCACCCAATTTTGTAATTGACATTACAGATGTAATGGAGCAGAAATTGGAAGCCATCAAGGCTTATGGAACCCAGTTTAATAGTCCTAATCTTAACGAACCCCAGACCTATATTTCCACACCTGATTTTTTGGATAGTGTTGTTTATAGATCAAAAATGATGGGGAAAATGATTGGGGTAAAGTATGCAGAAGGGTTTATTAGCTCAAAAATGATTGGTTTTAGCAATTTTGATGCATTTATCAAAGAAAATACATAATTATATACCCCGGGATACCCAATAACTTCTTATATTGGTGTAACTTGCTAGTAATTAAAATTCAATTAAATGGCTACTCCAAAATTTATTCAAACTGGTACAGAATTTCACCAGGAATTGAAAAAAAGAGTAAATCAGTATTTTATTGATAAGAAGAAGTCTTCGACAGGAAATTATGGTCTTTTTATAAAGGCAATATTTTTCTTTACTGCCTACATTGCTTTATACATTCATTTGGTATATTTCACCCCTCCCACATTGTTTGCGATTATTGAATGTGTGTTATTGGGTTGTTTTACTGCTGCAATTGGATTTAATGTAATGCACGACGGTGGCCACGGAAGTTTTAGTAAAAGCAGGCTCATCAATAGAATGGCGGCTGTATCGGTTAATTGTCTGGGTGCAAGTAGCATTATGTGGAACATGAAACATAATATTATTCACCATACCTACACTAATATTGATGGTGTAGATGATGATATTGAGATAAAGCCTTACTTGAGAATGTGTACTACCCAAAAGCGGTATTGGATGCATCGCTTTCAGCATTATTATGTTTGGTTTCTTTATACTTTATTACACCTTATTTGGATTTTCCTTACTGATTATCAAAAATATTTTAAAAAGAGAATTGGTTCTGTAGCGATCAAAGAATTTAGCTTTAAAGAACATCTTGGGTTTTGGACAGCCAAAGTAGGTTATGCAGTAGTTTTTATGGTAATTCCTATTTTTACGGTTGGTTTTGTAAAATGGATGGTAGGTTTTTTAATTGCTAGTATGATTACTGGATTTGTAATCAGTATCGTTTTTCAATTGGCACATACGGTGGAGGAAACCGCTTTTCCCATACCAGCGGTAGATTCTAACAAAATTGAAAATGAATGGGCGATCCACCAGATTCAAACTACTGCCAACTTCGCTACTAAAAACAAGCTAATTTCATGGTTGGTGGGTGGATTAAATTTCCAAATAGAGCATCATTTGTTTCCTAAAGTGTCGCATGTTCATTATCCCGCCATTAGCAAAATAATAAAACAGACCTGTATTGATTTTAATATCAATTACGTTGAATATCCTAAAATGCGGCAAGCAATTGCTTCCCATGCCTCCTATTTGCGAAGAATGGGAAGGGCGGATTAAATTGAATTCAAATTTAAATGCCTTTTCATCCTACAGGGTGAAAAGGTTTTTTTTTGAAAAATAGCCAAACAATTATACTACTGCCTACTATTAAAGTAAGCAGCCATTTAAAATATCTTGATTAAATTTGCAATAGAAAACCAACATAATGTCTGAAGAAAAGAGCCTGAATTTTATCGAAGAAATTATTGAAGCCGACTTGGCGCTTGGGTATTGTAGGTCTATCCATACTCGATTTCCTCCTGAACCCAATGGTTATTTACACATTGGGCATGCCAAAAGCATTTGCTTAAATTTTGGGTTGGCAATTAAATATGGCGGAAAAATCAATCTTCGATTTGACGATACCAATCCTGCCAAAGAGGAAACGGAATATGTAGACAGTATTAAGGAAGATGTAGAATGGCTAGGTTTTAATTGGACCAATGAATTATATGCCAGTGATTATTTTGATCAAATTTATGATTTTGCTGTAACCCTTATCAATAAAGGACTAGCGTATGTGGATGATTCTACCCCCGATGAAATAGCTGCATTGAAGGGCTCTCCTACTGAGCCTGGGAAAAACAGCCCCTTTAGAAATAGAAGCATCGATGAAAACCTTACCCTGTTTACTGCCATGAAAGCGGGTGCCTATCAGGATGGCAAAAAGGTTTTACGTGCAAAGATTGACATGGCTGCCAATAACATGCACATGCGGGATCCAATCATCTACCGGATCAAGCATGCACATCACCATCGTACTGGCGACAAATGGTGCATCTATCCTATGTATGACTTTGCACATGGCCAAAGCGATAGTATTGAGCAGATTACCCATAGTATTTGCACCTTAGAGTTTATCCCTCACCGTGAGTTATATGAATGGCTAATTAATCAACTGGAGATTTTCCCTTCCAAGCAATATGAATTTGCTCGACTCAATATGACCTATACGGTGATGAGCAAACGAAAACTGTTGCAACTGGTAACAGAAGGCTATGTACAGAGCTGGGATGACCCTAGGATGCCTACTATCTCTGGTATGCGTCGCAGGGGATTTACTGCCGAAAGTATCCGTAATTTTTGTGAGCGCATCGGTATTGCAAAAAGGGAAAACCTGATTGATGTAAGTTTACTTGAATTCTGTGTACGCGAAGACCTAAATCGAATTGCCCCACGTGTAATGGCAGTAATCGATCCCGTCAAGTTAATCATTTCCAATTATCCCGAAGGACAGTCAGAAGAATTGATAAGTGAGAATGGCCCCGATGAAACCTACGGTACTCGATCGGTGCCATTTAGTAGGGAGCTTTGGATAGAAAGAGAAGACTTTATGGAAGAACCTGCAAAAAAATGGTTTAGACTAGCCCCTGGTGCATTGGTAAGGTTGAAAAGTGCTTATATCATTCAATGCAATAGTTTTGAAAAAAACACGGAAGGCAATATCACTGCAATACAGGCAAGCTATATTCCTGAAAGTAAAAGTGGTGCAGATACCAGCGAAATCAAAGTAAAGGGTACCATTCATTGGGTAAGCGTAGCCCATGCATTGGAAGCCGAAATTCGTTTATATGACCGATTGTTTAAAGTGGAAAATCCCTCTCAAGAGGAAGGTGATTTTAAAGAATATATCAACCCTGATTCCCTTCAAATCATCCACCAGGCTTATGTAGAGCCTTCCTTGCTTACAGCAAATATTGGTAACCATTACCAGTTTATTCGGAAAGGATATTTTTGCCTAGATAAAGAAACTTCCTCCGAAAAACTTGTTTTTAATCGTACCGTTTCACTAAAAGATGCTTGGGCAAAAGAAGTAAAAAAATAGACCTTTTTTTAGCGCAGTTAAAGGAAATTAAAAACTCAATGAAGGGGTTTTAGAAAATAAAATTGCATAATTATTTTCTAAGAAACCAATCCGTCTTTCTTGGTTGTTCCAGTTTCCTTTAAAGCAAGATTCGGCAATGCAGAAGCAATGAGCATTAATATTGTGGAATAGAGCATTAAATAGATCCCCCATTTTTTATCAGGGCAATAGGCATTATAGCATGATACATACAAAATATAGGTCTTGATTGCATACCCTACCCCAAGGGCACAAACAAAAAGATTTGTTCTTTTTGCCCAAATTTTGGGTAAAACGATCAGTAGGATGGAAAAAATACCCGTAAATACCAGCATCTTTCCAGGCTTTCCATAATTATTTTGAAAAGAATAAAAACCAGTAAAGGTCCGGTCTGCCTCATTTACTATATGGGCATCGGCATAATAAGTCCAGGGCAACCAACAAGAAATGATTAGGGTGATACAAGCTAGAAAACCCACCCAATGCAAAATTTTTAGTACCATAGTAAAAAAATTCCCCCTCCAAGGGAGAGGGATGAAAAAAGAGGTTCCGACCAGATTCGAACTGGTGTAGAAGCTTTTGCAGAGCTTTGCCTAGCCACTCGGCCACAGAACCTTAAAAGGATTACAATATATAATTGCTTTTTTAAAACAAGATCTTATTCCAACTTATCAATAAAGTTTGATTCGTTTGTAACCAACTTCCTTGCTAATAAATAGGAATTTTATTTGCTGGGCAAAAATAGGCGTTTTTAATTAGAAATTGTAGATAGTTAGTCCGAAATTCGGGATTCGAAATAAAAAAAATGAACCCGATAGCTGAATCAGAACTTATTATAAATGATAGAGGTGCAGTATACCATATCAATTGCAGGCCTGAAGAAATAGCAGACACGATCCTTACTGTGGGTGATCCAGACCGAGTAAGGGAGGTGAGTAAGTATTTTGATACAATAGAATATCAGCACCAGCACCGCGAATTTGTAGTGCATACTGGATTCATAGGTCACAAAAGACTCACTTGTGTAAGCACAGGGATTGGGCCTGATAATATTGATATTGTATTAAACGAATTGGATGCATTGGCAAATATTGATTTTGAAACAAGGCTACTAAAAGAAAATTTTACGGCTTTAAAAATAATCCGATTGGGCACATCCGGATCATTGCAAAAAGAAATAGCAGTGGATAGTTTTGTAGCTTCTACTTTTGGATTAGGGCTAGATAATTTGCTTCATTATTACCAAATCGATAACAATGAAGCCGAAATACAGTTGTTGCATGCTTTTAATACGCATACCCAACTAGAAACAGGCAATATTCGACCTTATATACAAATGGCTGGTATACATTTGCTCAAACATTTCACCCAAAATTACCATCAGGGAATTACGGTAACCAGTCCAGGATTTTATGGCCCACAGGGAAGGGTATTGCGGCTTAGGCTTGCTTATCCACTTTTGATAGACCAGCTTACCAGTTTTAGATTTGGTAACTATCAGATTGCTAATTTTGAAATGGAAACCTCTGCTATTTATGGCCTTGGGAAATTGTTGGGTCACCATTGCCTTAGCTTGAATGCGATCGTTGCCAATAGGATTAGCAAAGAATTTTCAAAAGATAGTAATCGTACAGTAGATAATTTAATCAAACAATCCTTGCAAGTAATTGCAGATTCAAAAATATGAAAATGAAAATGGAATTTTATAAATACCAGGGTACAGGAAATGATTTTGTCATTGTGGATAATAGAAAAAATGAGTACTCTTTTTTAACTTCCAAACAAGTAAAGCACATTTGCAACCGAAATTTTGGCGTGGGGGCTGATGGATTAATGCTATTGAGTAATAAGGATGGCTTCGACTTTGAAATGATTTACTATAATTCAGATGGTAATTTAAGTAGCATGTGTGGCAATGGTGGTAGATGCCTGGTGAAGTTTGCTTATCACAGGGGAATTGTCAGAAGTTCTTACCATTTTATGGCCGTTGATGGTGAACATGATGCTGAAATTGATGGCGACGGTACAGTTAGCTTACAAATGCAAAATGTAGATAAGGTAAACTACCATAATACCTATGCCATTATCAATACAGGGTCGCCACATTTTGTTAAATTTGCAACAGAGGTAAAAGATATTGATGTAGTTACAACGGGCCAAGAAATCAGATACAGTAAAGAGTTTGTACAACAAGGCATTAATGTTAATTTTGTAGAATCAACCGAGGAGGATTCAATATTTGTTAGAACCTACGAACGTGGTGTTGAAAATGAAACGCTAAGCTGTGGTACTGGTGTTACCGCTGCCGCTTTATTGTCTGCACACAATGAGAATGGATTTAACACCGTGCGGGTAAAAACTTTGGGAGGTAATTTAAGTGTAGAATTTAATAAAATTGACGACCAGCATTTTGACGACATTTGGCTTTGTGGACCTGCAGAACTCGTATATACTGGTACAATTGAATTGGATTCGTAAGATTCAATTATACCAACTATACAATTGCAGATCAATATAACAAGTAATTGAAAAGGACAATTTGTAATAGTTCCTTTGTATTTAGGAAAAGTAGGGAAATATATCATCAGCAGCTTAATACAAAAATTAATGATTCAATACTTCAAGAATATAGAACACCAGACCATCGCCATCGATAAGCCCGAAGATGGGGCATGGATTAATGTGCTCCCCCCCTTGCGCCAAGAGGAGTTTACGGAACTAAGTGAGTCCTTAGAAATACCAATTGACTTTTTAAAAGATTCATTGGATATTGATGAGCGCAGTAGGTATGAAATTGATGACAATGTAAAATTAATTGTTATCAAAACCCCTACTGAAAACAATTCATTCAATGATAGTGATGCATTTTATATTACCATTCCGATTTGTATCATTTTAACCCACAACCAAATTGTTACAGTCAATTCATTCGAGAATGAAGCTATCAAAAAATTTCTAACCACTTTTCAAAATCGAAATCCAGATAAGAAAAACATGATGGTATTGAAGATTTTTGAAAAAGTGATCAATAACTTTCAGGATCATTTGAAGGAAATCAATATGCGTCGCAATACGCTTGAACATAAATTATATGTTGCCAACAGAAATGAGGAATTGCTTCAATTGATGCGAATCCAAAAAAGCTTGGTATATTTTTTAA
>JBIIVV010000102.1:0-11100 GCA_044339235.1 Ferruginibacter sp. | reverse complement strand
TTTTTCGTTGATAAATGCAATAGATCGATTATAATAACCAATCCCGAGTGAAGCGGCATTCTGCCCTAGTAAGTAATCGCCTCTTCTTATATGCAAACTCACTGAATTAACCTGGTTAATTTTATCAAGCAACTTTTTATTGACTATATCCTGCAAGGGTGGAAATTTAAATTTATCTCTCAGGGTTTCAGCAATTGTAATGAAATATTTTTCTGATTGCCAATACCCTTTTATAAATCCAAATTTAATACTTGCAACATCCTGCTGATATTTCCATTGCCATTCGTTTTTTTCCTTATACGAGTGATTTACCAAAAAATGCAACAGTTTACTCAAAGGCTTAATGATTAATTTCTCTCCAGCAGAACAATATTTTTCGTTAATACTAAATATTTTTTCAAGTTCATATCCATTATGTGAAAATTCGCTGTCATATTTTGAGACATCCAATTTTGCATTAACGCCCCTTGCCTTACAGTTTAAGTATAAGGCATACTGAAACATTTGATTACCCAGCCCCCCTTCCATTTGTACTATTACCATGAATAATATATTGTTTTACTTGCGCTATGCAGTCTTGATTGTAAAAATCAGTAAAAATGAGCTTACTACCTCCTTATTGGGAAAGCTTACTAACCAATCTACCGCAATATAATTAATAAAGGCGGTAGAGAACGGATAGTAGTAATTACTGAAAGCTAGGTTTCATTCCGTTAAAAAAATCAAAAACCATAAAAACATCATGCGTTGGAGTGAAAAAATTATGCAGACAACTTGCACCCTGCAATACAAGAAGGTAAGTCAACCCTTCAGTACTTTATAATTCTTGTAAATAAAAAACTGTTTACCCGTAACCATTTCCAGCAATTTCATAATTTTTTCCTTTCTACTCATGTTATTTTTGGAGGGATCATAGATGAATTCCCAATCCTGTGCTTTTACCACCTGCTGAATTGCTGCAGGGTGGGTTCCGGTGAATACATTTAAATAATCATACTCACGGTAATCGTAAGCATCTCCATGACGGGCTTCGAAATCTTTTATGAAATCATCGGTAGGGTGATACTTTTTCCCAAATTCAATATTTTTTTCTTTTTGTTTTTTAGGCGGCTTAGCCCAGCTATAATGGTAAACGGTTGCCTCTATTTGCTTTACCAAAAGTTTAGTGCCTTTTTCGTTTATTTTTTGAGGAGCAACAAATTTCCTAAAGCCCATTGAATCCTTATAACTTCTAATGGAGCGGTCATTTCGAATGATCCGTATCTCCCGCTGATGGAATCTGCGTGAGGGGCAATAGTGGTTGAAATCGCCAAAAAAATTAATAAAGCGTAATAAAAAACCATCTACTTTTTTATTATAGAGATTTTCCGCTAGTGTTTGCTTAATAATAAGTAAATCTTTTTCATGAATCACCTCATCTG
Source organism: Ferruginibacter sp. (assembly GCA_044339235.1). Classification (GTDB taxonomy): domain Bacteria; phylum Bacteroidota; class Bacteroidia; order Chitinophagales; family Chitinophagaceae; genus Ferruginibacter. The sequence continues at coordinate 9,679 of JBIIVV010000102.1, read as the reverse complement.
CCTGAAGATGAAAAAGCCAGTCGCTTTCAACGCTTGCACTATCCAATCCAATATTAGCCTGTTGTGCAAACACCTTTCCGCCTTTTCGTAAGGTATCATCCCAAATGGTATTGATTATTTTAATCTTGCTATCTCCAATTTGCTCCACTGCTTCCCTGGTTCCATCTGTACTATCTCCCACTACAACGATATATTCATCTACTATAGGTAACAGACTTTTAATGGATTCTATAAAGGGATAGCCATAAGTGTTGCCATTTCTGACATAGGTAAATGCGCTAATCTTCATTTTTTTTAATATAAGAATCAAAGAACCGAAATTATTCTGACAAATAAATAATTATAAAATAGCCCCTGCACCCAATCTTAGCTGCAATTTACATGGCAAGATGATATTGGAAAATCTCCATTAAATTCAAAAAATAAAATATCAAAATCAGTAATCTTGTCATTTTCAACAAACTTGTATGATATTTGTCAGATAAAAAATTATCGGATATAAATTACCCCCTTTTTTACAATGAAGATTTTACTGAAATACTTACAGCCCTATAAATGGCTGGTTATTCTAACGTTGGTACTAGCCGGCATTAACATTGGATTTTCCCTAATAGACCCAATTTTACTAGGGAAAATGGTCAATTTGGCCAATGAACAACAATCCGTACCGACAGGAAAATTTAATTGGTCAGCATTTTTCTGGAACTATGAATGGATTACTAAAAAGGGCACCCCTTATTTGCACCTAGGCGTATTTTACATCCTGCTTTTTTCCATATCCGTTGCCATGGTAAGCCGGATTGCGAAGAATTTCCAAGATTATTTTTTAAATGTAATCATCCAAAAATTCGGAGCACGTGTTTTTACAGATGGCCTTCAACATGCCATGAAACTTCCCTATCAACAATTTGAAGACCAACGGAGCGGTGAAACTTTGTCCATTTTAACCAAAGTAAGAACGGATGTTGAAAAATTCATGATCAGCTTTATCAATGTGCTTTTTGGTATAATGGTGGGCGTAGTATTTGTTTTTGTATATGCAGCCATGTTTATCAACTGGCGAATTCCGGTAGCCTATTTAGTCGGCATTGTAACCTTAACTTTTATCACCAACCTGCTCAGTAAAAAAGTTAAATCCATTCAAAAAAATATTGTTAGTCAAACTACTTCGCTTGCAGGATCCACCACTGAATCGCTGCGCAATATTGAACTGGTTAAAAGCCTCGGACTTACCAAGCAGGAGGTAGACCGACTCAATAAAAACACCTATAAAATATTGGGGCTAGAGTTAACCAAGGTAAAGCGAGTAAGAAGTATCAGCTTTATACAGGGGACAATGGTAAACACCCTACGACAGGTGATTTTATTTATTTTAATGTGGCTTATTTTTCATAACCAGATGGATGCAGGCCAGCTCGTTACGATGCAAGTTTTTTCTTTCTTTATTTTTGGTCCATTGCAGGAAATTGGAAATATTTTACTTTCTTACCGTGAAGCCGAAGCCTCACTCAATAACTTCAACAACCTAATGCAGAAAGCCCCAGAAACTGAGCCTGCTAACCCTGCTCCCTTGGGAAATATAGAAACGCTTTCGTTCAAACAGGTTTCCTTCCAGCACCAGACGGCCTCTCACAAAGCCATCGACAATATCAGCTTTGATGTAAAAGTGGGAGAAACCATTGCATTTGTTGGCCCTTCGGGCAGTGGTAAATCCACTTTGATGAAGTTGTTAGTAGGACTCTATCGTCCACAAGAGGGAAATATTTTTTATAATAAACTGGATGAAAACACGATTCATTTTGATGACCTTAGAAAACAAATTGGGTTCGTAACACAAGACACGAACTTATTTAGCGGAACCATTAAAGAAAATCTATTGTTTGTAAATCCTGCAGCAACAGATGAAGCGTTGAATGAAGTATTGCAAAAAGCAAGTTGCGCCAACTTGATTTCGCGTGCTGAAAAAGGATTGGATACAATGATTGGTGAAGGTGGTCTTAAACTAAGCGGAGGTGAAAAACAACGACTATCCATTGCACGTGCATTATTAAGAAACCCACACCTGCTAATTTTCGATGAAGCTACTTCGGCCCTCGATTCCCTTACAGAAGAAGAAATCACCAATACTATCAAAGATATTTCCTCCGCTAAAGAACAAATTTCTATTTTGATTGCCCATCGGTTAAGCACCATCATGCATGCCGACAGAATCTATGTATTAGAAAAAGGAGATGTAGTGGAAACTGGTACGCATGAAAAGCTATTAGAAGAAAAAGGTCTTTACTACGCCATGTGGCGTCAACAGATTGGAGAAAGAAAGAAAATTTCGGAAGGGGTGGTTTAGTCTCATTCAAAAAAAAATCAGACATCATACAATCAGAGATCATTTACAACCCATCCACAAGATTAAAAATGGTTGATTTTCTTTTGACTACCTTTGCAGCCTATGGAACATAAAAGTCCTAAACCTGGTTATCTCTGGAGTGTGTCAACTTCTCGCTGCCCCCGATGCAGGCGTGGACCTATGTTTAAACATCCGAATCCTTACAAAAAAATCAAGCTATCCCATATTTTCGACATGTATGACAATTGCCCCGAATGCGGACAAAGATATGATCTTGAAAATGGGTTTTGGTATGGCACCGGTTATGTGAGTTATGCACTGGCAGTGGCCATCTCCGTGACCAGTTTTGTGGCATGGATGGTATTGATAGGCGTGTCGACGGAAGATAACAGGGTGTTTTACTGGCTGGGGTTTAATGGGGTATTACTGGTGTTATTACAACCCTGGATGATGCGCCTTAGCAGAGTAATGTATCTTTATTTCTTTGTAAGCTTTGATGAAAATTACAAAGAAACCAAGCCGGTGGAATTTGATCACAAACAATAATTTGGTGAAGGGGCAATGGTGAAGGGGCAATGGTCAATGGTCAATGGTGAATGCGCAAAACGCGAAGGTTTTTTCACCATTCACCATTGACATTTCACCATTCACCATTCACCATTGCCCCTTCCCTATCCATCTGCCTTAAAAATATCTTTAAAAATATTTCCTTCAGATAATTCTTCGATATCACTTAACTGCAGCTCAAGAGCCTTTGTACTTTTATTAATTTCTATCAGTGAAAGCACAATGGATAATAGCAGAAACAATAAGCTGAAAGCAAATACCCAGTGTGCCATCACCATCCAATTGCGGAAAATCAAATACATACACAGTACACAACATAAAAAACTCAAAACGCTAAAACTTTGCATATAGCGTATTAGATTTAGGCGAGTACGAATACTTTTAATCTGGTTGAGTATATTTTTTTCTTTTTCACCCCGATTATATTCAATGTGTAATTTTCTTACCAAGGCGGCCAGTGATAAAAAACGGTTGGTATAGGCCAGCATCAACAAGGTGATAGCCGGAAAAAGTAAGGCGGGAGTATTGATGGATATTTCTAACATGTATTGAAATTACACCACAAATTGTTTAAAACATCAATTGCCATTTATAAATTAGCAGGAGTATGCAATACACGCTTGTTCCTCTTAGCGATGTATTTACCATAGCCATATCCAATGGCAAAGCCCAGTGGAAAATCAGAAGCCCAATGCACACCATTGTTGACCATGGAGAGACTTAATAGACCTGCAATGCTATAGCCGACAGGCTTTATCCAGCGTTTTCGGGGATAATTTTCAGACACGATGGTAATGGCGCTTACAAAAGTTGCTAGATGGCCCGATGGAAAGGCATCATAAATGGGCTTATGATTTTGAAAATCATTCATTGAAGGGAATGGTCTCCAACGTCCACCCGCCACCGTTGCATCCGAAGGGTTTTCCCTTCCAGTACTATATTTAATTAATTGGGTGCCTAGTCCAAGCGCCAGAAATGATTCCACCAGCTGACTAGCCGTTTGCAATGCCCTCGGATCTTTTTTGATTTTACCTGCAATCAGAAAACCTGCAGCCATATAAACAACGGAAGACCCCTGTCCTAAATTATAAAATGCAGTATTGATATTTTTAGGCCACTTCATTAAAATGGTATTTTTCCCAAATAGCTTTACCTGTATCAATGGAGCCAGTGACTCCCTTCCTTCAATACCATGGTTATTTCCAAAACTTTGAACGCCGTTCGTGATACGTTGGTCAAATATCAGCAACAAACCAGTAGAGGCCGCTACAACACCTAATTTGTACAAATTCTCCTTTTTGAAAGAATGCCCAATATAACCGACTGCATCTGCTGGTATATGGGTAACGAAATCGAATGTTCTAGGTTTTTTACAGGTAAAAGAATCACCGCCCTTTTCAAAATAGATGGGCTGCTTAGAAAGCGAATAAATAGTATTTCGAGCAAGGGGAATTGTATCCACAGTACTTTGGGCCCCAACAAAAATCGGAAGCAGCAGAATCAGCAGACCAACATATTTATTTATCATAACAAAGCGGGAGTTGATTTTTTATTTGGCTTATGTTTTTTATCCATCCATTTTTCCACTTTATAGGATAACCAGGCACTCCCTGCACCTACTACTGCTCCTGCTAGCACATCTGAAGGGTAATGAACCCCTTGGTACATTCTTGAATAGCCTACGGTAGCAGCATACAAATAAGAAGGAACTATTACATACCATTTTGGAAAAAGCAAACTAAGGGAAGTGGCCGTACAAAAAGCAGCAGAAGTATGACCGGAAGGAAAAGAATAACTACCTCCTAGATCTCGCTTTACTATAAAAGGATACGTTACAAAAGGTCTATCCCGTTGTATAATTCGCTTCATACCCTGGGTAACAATGCTCGATACGACAAACCCTCCTGCTACGTAAAGCGCATCTTTTTTCAGTTGCTTATCATGCCGAATAATACCTGCAGTAAGCAAGCCCATCGGAGCTGCAATATTAAAAATTGTTACACTTTCTGCAGTTGCCTTAAAAAAATTATTTTTAAAACTAGTTTCCGATTGATTGATTGATTGTAAAATATTGATATCTGCATTTTGAGCAAAAGCATGCAATGAGCAGCAGCTGACAAAGAAAACAATACCTATTTTTTTAAAATGCATAGTAATCTAATTGATAATTAAAGACTGCAAGTTAACTGCTTAGATTGGTAATAATTATTTTAGCCAGTCAATTCATCATTTCTGAAAAAAAGGATTAAGTACCCAATTTTCATTTTACTCTAAAGCTCAATGGGATATTAATTTTGATACTAAAATTTCGGCCCATATTAAATACGCCCATTCTTCCGGTGACCATATTTTCGGATGCATATTTCAATCGGCTCAAATGGTTTTGATACGCTACATCTCCCAGATTACTCCCCACCAGATTTAGGCTAAATAAAGTAATGCCTTTATTGGAAACAAAGTCGGCTCCCAACGCCGTATTTAGTAAGGTATAGGAAGCAGTTGCAGTTTCTGTATTGTAGGCTGAAAAAATATTTTTTTGAGCAAATGTATTATCTAATTCAAGTTTTATATAAAAATTTCGAATTGCTTTCTTGAATTTTTTCACATCGATTCTACACTCGGTAATTAAGCGGGGGGCGGGGATAAATGGTAAAAATTTTGAATCCGAAACGGGCTCGCTCAAACGCCCGGCAACCAACGAAAATACATTTTGAATATGCAACCAATCCAATGGATGAGGATGGATATCAACAGAAGCTTCCAATCCATAGAGGCTGGCTTTTCGCTGGTCAAATTTAAAAGCGTCCAGCATTTCCCCATTCACCTCCACGGATGAATCTCCACCCTGGACAGCCTGCAATTTTCTATAAAAAATAAAATTATGAAAACTATTATTATATGCTGCTACCCCTACCGAAATATGCTCGGTATTAAAATCAACACCCGCATCCAATTGCGTACTAGTTTCACTTTTTAAATGCGCATCCCCATATTCGTATCGGATGGTACCTTCATGTGCTCCGTTGGAAGCAAGTTCGGATATACTAGGCGCCCTAAAGCCCCTTGCTACATTTAATTTAAAAACCAGTTGACTTGTTAGTTCAGCAGCCATTCCCATACTCCCGGAGAAATTGCCGAAAGATGTATTAAAGCCAGCACCCTTTACATTGATCCCGTCTAATAAATCTTTCGCCTGAATGGTTCGATTGTCATAGCGAGTACCACCACTCAGGGTTATCTTATGAATTGTTTTTTTGGTGAAAAAATAAGTCCCCATATCAAACAATTGGTAATCTGGTATTAACTGTTCCATTCCTTTATTAGTATTATTTTGCTGCATCCCATTAATTCCAAGCGAGGTGGCCCAGCCATTGATTTCTCTATAATGAAATTGTGCGGTATAAGTAATTGTCTTTAAATCAAAGTACAGGGAGGACTCCTGAGGAATATCCACATTGCCAAATTCCTGCCGCTGGTTTTGCTGATAACCAATATTGAAGGCCAATCGATTTTTTCCTAATTGAATGCTATTATCCAGCGCTAATTTATTATGTCTTATATTTTGATAGGGAATTTGAGGTATACTACTACTAAAGTCTTCCTCTGTAGCCCTTGCTTCACCGCCACCAACAATCGGTTTTATAAAATATCCTTGAGCGTCCCTTTCGCCCTCTACCAACCCTGCTTTTAAATTAAAACTGCTGAATAATAAATGGCTGAATCCCCAGCTGCCGTTGTATCCGGCATAGCCTCCAAAATTATGTTGATTGTATTTTGAATTAAAAACTTTCCCATCGTATTTATTCTGATAATCAGCCGCTGCCAATGTAGAGCCATACACATTCCAGTTAATACCTTGCAGATTTCCGGCAAGATTTGCATTCAGCGTTCTTGCACGATTGTTAGTCTGGTAATTGGTAAAAACATTCGCCTTCACGGTATTATTTTCGACCGGAACATTGGTGATGATATTGATTACGCCAGCCATTGCATCACTGCCGTAAATAAGCGATGCGGGCCCTTTCAGAATTTCCACTTTATTTACACTGGATTCATCGATTTCAATACCATGCTCATCCCCCCACTGCTGACCTTCTTGGCGAACTCCATCGTTAATGGTCAGCACCCGATTATAACCCAATCCACGAATCACCGGTTTTGAGATGGCTGGACCTGTTGACATACTCGATACACCAGGCCGCTTGGCTAGTGCCTCAATGATATTACTCGAAGCGGTTTGCGCCAGGTCTTGCTTCCTTACCACAGCTACTTGAAAAGGTACTTTTTTTAATTGCGTGGCGCCACTTACGCCCGTTACAACTACTGCATTATTTTCGACCACCGATTCGAAAAGAACATACTCTTTTTTTGTATCGTTGGCTAAATTAATATTGTCAACAATGGTGGTATATCCTACATGTGATATCTCCACCAGGTGAGTTCCAATAGCAAGACCGTTGATTTCGAAATACCCAGCAGCGTTGGTAATAGCACCGGATTTTACATCGGCCAGATAAACGGAGACCCCCGGAATGGGTGCATTTGTTTTGGCATCTTTTATGGTGCCTGAAAAATTCACTTTTGGCAACTTATGAAAACCATGCTCAGCAATTGGCCCCTTTGCTGACGACTGGAACACTGAAAAAAATAGAAAGACAAGGATAAATAAACCCTGAAATAGTTTCATTATGGTAAATTAAAAATTGATTGTAAATAAAAGCACACCCGCAATAAGAAAGCAGCCCACGCAATCGGAGGGCTTCAAAAATTGAATAGCTAGGCGAATGCAGGGGGGCCTCTAGGTGCAAAGAAATTGGGAGTCTGAGCAAAAAGAACAGCTGCCGGCAAGGAAGAAAATCCAGCAACTAAAATAGGCAGCCCAAAATGAAAATTGCTTTCAGGAATGGAAAAGACCGAGTCTACCACAAAATGGTCGCACTGACAATGAATCCCATTTTGCACAACTTGAGCCTGGCCGTTGTTTGCCAATTGGCTATTCGAATAATCTTTGTGATTGGCGAATGCATCATGCAATAATTGTACGGGTGCATTACCTACTACAAAAAGTAAGAGCAGCAGCAGGGCAGCAATTTTTGATATGAGGCTGTTTTTATACAAACTGATAAATTGTAACTATGTTGCAAATTAAGTGTTTATTTAATAAATAACCGAAAAACATTTCAAATACAACATTATTGCTCAATTAATTCCGATGAAAAATTCAGGAAAAAATTACTTAATTATATAGCTCTTTAAAAATAGATGAAGGTAAAATATACTTCAGTTAACCCAAATTATTTAAATCAGTTTTAGTAGGCTAGCATTTTTGAAATGCTCAGATAAAAAGTATTTTCAATCGGCAGGAATACTTTACAAAAGCCAATAGAATTAATCAATATTTTCGATTACTGCTGCAATGCCTTGTCCACCTCCTACGCAAGCAGTAACGATACCGTATTTTTTTTGCAGCCTTTTCATGTCATTCACCAGCTGAATCGTGAGCTTGCATCCGGTACATCCCAATGGGTGCCCCAATGCGATTGCACCTCCATTAATATTTACCCTTGAGTCATCCAATGCTAGCGTTCGGATGACTGCCAAAGACTGGGAAGCAAAGGCCTCATTAAGTTCAAATAAATCCACCTCTTCTAGGCGCATTCCTGCCTGCTTTAAAACTTTGGGTATTGCCTCTACTGGTCCGATTCCCATCACACGGGGATGCACACCTGCACTGGCGCAATTTACCAACCTTGCAATTGGTTTTAATCCCAATTCCTGAATCATTCTTTCACTCATCACGATCACAAATGCAGCACCATCACTAGTTTGAGAACTATTTCCGGCAGTAACACTACCGCCTAAGGAAAAAGCAGGCTTTAATTTTGCCAACCCTTCCAAGGAGGTATCCGCCCTTACTCCCTCATCCGTATCCACCGTAAAATTTCTCTTTTGTTTCTTCCCCTTGGCATCCAAATACACTTCTTCAATTTCGATAGGAAGTATCCCTGATTTGAAATATCCTTCTTTAATGGCATTGCCCGCCTTTAGGTGGCTCTGGTAACTGAAAGCATCCTGGTCTTCCCTACTCACCTTGTATTCACTGGCTACTGCCTCGGCAGTTAATCCCATGCTAACATAATAATCCGGATTTTCTTTAGCAATAGAATAGGCTGGCGAAGTCTTCCAGCCTGCCGTTGGCACCATACTCATGCTTTCTACCCCACCCGCAATAATACATTCGGCCATACCGGTTCTAATTTTGGCGGTTGCAATGGCAATACTTTCCAACCCACTAGCACAATACCGGTTGATGGTAATACCCGGAGCGTGTATTCCAATCGCTTGGGCAGAAATCATTCTCCCCACCTGCAAGCCCTGTTCCGCTTCAGGTACCGCATTGCCAACAATTACATCATCGATTCTTTTTACATCCAACTGGGGCACGGTAGCCAACAAGCCCCTGATCAGGTCAATAGCTAGGTCATCGGGCCTGGTAAACCTAAAAGCTCCTTTTTTACTTTTGGTAACAGCTGTCCGGTATCCTGCAACTATATAAGCTTCCTGCATATACTTGAATTTGATAGTTTTTAATGAAGCCGCTTAGGGCCATGCGTCAATAGTTGTTTATGCAACTTTCTATACCAAAGTTATAAATTCTAAGGGAAAACAAAAAACTGAATCCAGTAACCTAATTTTGCATTGATATGTACACAATCATTCGAACTATTTTATTTTCCTTTAACCCGGAATGGGTTCATTATTTTTCAA
>JBIIVV010000328.1:0-3198 GCA_044339235.1 Ferruginibacter sp. | reverse complement strand
CTTGGGTGAGATACTTGAAAAGAATGGTAAAACTCAAATTCGAATTGCAGAAACAGAGAAGTACCCCCATGTAACTTTCTTTTTCAGCGGAGGAAGGGAAGCGCCTTTCGAGGGAGAAAAAAGATTAATGGCCCCTTCGCCTAAGGTAGCCACCTATGACCTGAAACCCGAAATGAGTGCACTGGAATTGACAGAATCGATTATTCCAGAAATTAACAACAAAACTGCCGACTTCATTTGCTTAAACTTTGCCAATGCCGATATGGTAGGCCATACAGGCGTTTGGAATGCCATTATTAAGGCCGTAGAAACAGTCGACGCTTGTGTAGAAAAAGTAGTAACAGCCGCTTTGGAAAATGACTATACCGTTTTTCTCACCGCCGACCATGGCAATGCCGACTATGCACTAAATGAAGACGGAAGCCCCAATACAGCCCATTCCTTAAATCTAGTTCCACTTTTTGTGATTGATAAAGATTGGAAAGGTTCCTTAAAAAGTGGTAAATTGGGAGATATTGCACCTACTATTTTAACCGTGATGGGCTTGACTATCCCAGCAGAAATGACAGGCGATGTTTTGATTAATCCTTAATTCAAAAAATAAATTGCCCTATTATGAAAAAAATTATTAAGCCAATAGCATTGGTATTGTTCGCTGCTTTTATCATCATTCAGTTTTTTCGCCCCGAAAAAAACCTGCATGCAACCGGTGCCCCTAGTGCCAATGATATCAGTACAGTTTACCCCATGCCCAAGGAAGTAGCTGCCATATTACAAACAAGTTGCTACGACTGTCATAGCAACAATACCCATTACCCTTGGTATGCTAATCTTCAACCAGTTGCCTGGTGGTTGGCAGATCATATTAAAGAAGGAAAAAAAGAAATTGATTTTTCTGAATTCGCTTCCTATCGTATTGGACGGCAATACAAGAAGTTTGAGGAGATCAATAAGCAGATTGAAGAAGGTGAAATGCCGCTTGAATCATACACGCTGATTCATACCGAAACAAAATTGAGTGCTGAACAAAAAGCAATTATAAAAAATTGGGTCAATTCATCAAGGGATTCCATCAAGGCCCATTATCCAGAAGATAGTTTGAAACGACCTAAAAGGCCGTAGATAAAATAATTCACCATTTGATAGCATGGCAATCAAAAAAAAAATATTGGCCTTTGCAATGCTGCTACTGGCAGCCGCTCCACTATTTTTCATTTTGGGACATCTGATTAAACGGGAACTCGCTTACCATCAAATGATGGAAAAGCTAGAAAACAATTCGCTTCATACAATTTCCATTCCACTCACCGATATTAATTGGATAAAAAAAAACAAAGAGGTGATGGTTGATGGAAAGTTGTTTGATGTAAAATCATGGGAAATTATTGACGGTCAGGCTAAATTGATCGGATTGTTTGATGATGAAGAAACCAAGCTAGAAAAGGAATTCAGCTCAACAATGCACCAAAATAATAACCAACAGGCTCCCATTAACCAGCTGGCTCTAAAATTTATTTTTAATTTTCTATTTATCAATAAGCAAGCATTGCTTACCCCTTTACTTCTACAAAATTGTAAACCCGTATACCTAGTCTATAATGAGGATGCAGTTGCCCTGAGCTTTACTATAAATACACCTCCCCCCAATTGTTAGCCTCAAGCCACTTGATACAATATTCACTTACAGCCTGTAAGTGAAAGTTGACGTATATCAATAATAAAATAGGCAAATGCAAATTAATGCACCCCATCAGCATAGGAAAAAGCCATCAACCAACGAATGGTATTTTCTCATTTTTTTGGCAGACCTATGCCATCACTCAAAAAATATGAAAAAAATATATTTACTAGTCAACCTTTTTTTACTGATTCAAACTATCCAGGCACAAAAAAAAAATCATCCTTCATCCGATACCTCCTTCAAACATATTGAATTGGAAGAGATAGTAGTTTCTTCCAGCGGATTTAGTGAAAGAAAAAAAAATATAGCGCAGAAAATAGATGTCATCTCAGCAAAAACTATTGCACAGTCCAACTCTCAAAACATAGGAGACCTGCTAATCAATACCGGCAAAATTTTTGTTCAAAAAAGCCAGCAAGGGGGCAGCAGTCCAGTAATAAGAGGGTTCGAAGCAAGCAGAATTCTAATTTTGATTGATGGCGTAAGGATGAACAATGCCATTTACCGGTCGGGGCATTTACAAAACATCATTGCCAACGACCAAAATTCATTACAACAGCTAGAGGTTATGTATGGAGCATCTTCGACTATTTACGGAAGCGACGCATTAGGAGGTTCTATTCATTTAATTACAAAATCGCCCATACTCTCAGATAGCAAGAAAACAGTTTCAACGGGTACCGCTTTTACTAGGTACAGTAGCGTGAATGAAGAAAAAACAATTCACGCGGATGTAAGTATCGGCAATAAGCAGATCGCCTGGCTGCAGTCTTATAATTTTAGTGATTTTGGGGATATGAAAATGGGACGAAACTATCCTGATCAATATCCTGACTTTGGAAGGAGAAGCCAATATATTGGACAAGTGAATGGGGTGGATTCTATTATGAAAAATACAGATGACAGAGTGCAAAAATTTTCTGGCTTCCGCCAATGGGACATTATACAAAAATTACTTTTTAAACAAAACGAACATGTTTCACACACGCTCAATCTTCAGTTGTCTAACACTAACAATGTGCCCAGATATGATCGGCTGCAAGACACCAAAAATTTCGGAGCTGGTTTAGGAACCACGCTACGATTTGCGGAATGGTATTATGGGCCACAAAAAAGAGAGCTGGCTGCTTATGAACTCAATATTTCAAAAGTTGCTTTTTGGGATGAATTAAAGATGAATGTCAATTATCAATCCATAGAAGAAAGCAGACAAACTAGAGAATATAAACGCCTTGATAGGTTTGACAGCCAGTTGGAAAGGGTGAACGTATTTGGAACAACTCTCAGCGGAAGAATAAAAATGGGCAACCATGAATGGGTAATGGGTGGGGATATTCAACTCAACGATGTGCAATCAACTGCCAAAAGGACTAATTTAATTACCGGGGCTGCAAGCAAACTCAACACTCGGTATCCCGACGGAAAAAACAAAATGAATAATTTCGGAATCTATGCCCAGCATACTTTCAAGTTCAAAAGCAAAAAACTAGTATTAAATGATGGCCTTCGTATTCAGT
>JBIIVV010000327.1:0-3199 GCA_044339235.1 Ferruginibacter sp. | reverse complement strand
ATTCCTTGCGCAATTCGCTTGCATTGATATCCCCCTGTTCCAGTGAAATTGGTTGGTCCATTGATGTAATTAATTAAGAGTGGAAGCTGTAAGCAGCTTCCACTAGAATTTTCGTTGCGTATTCAACTATATTAATCGCCCCGATATAATTTATATTTTTTTAACCCGAATATTTCTAAATCGCATCACATCTCCATGACCCAGGTAACCGATATGACCCGTTTTCCTTTTCAATCCGGGGTGCTCATTGTGGTCCGCAGTTCCTTTCAAGGAAGGTTCTTTAATATCCCCGTCCAAAATAACGGTTCCATTCAAGGTCACTTTTATCTTGGTCCCTTTTACCACCACTTCTTGCTGGTTCCATTCGCCGGTGGGTAATAGGTAGCCTCTTTTTGCGGGAATCACCCCATACACTGAACCGTGGAATTGGTAGGGTTGAAGATCCTTATATACTGCCGCCTCATTGTCTAGAATTTGTAATTCCATTCCTACATAAGCTGCATCGCCTTCCAAGGGTGCGCGAATACCAAGTCCATTATTTGATCCAGGGGTAAGTTGAAATTCAAAGCGGTATTCAAAATTCGCATACTCATCTTTAGTATACAGATTTCCATGGCCTATATCGGGATGCACTACCATAACACCTTCCTCCACTTGATACCCTTCTGTATTGCCCATCCACTGATCCATATTAGTTCCGTCAAAAAGCACGGTAAAGCCCTCCTTTTTTTCCTGCTCACTCAAGATGGAAATAGTATTGGTTGAAATTTCTTTTAGATAAATATTCCGATAGGCTACATAAGTGCCATGGGCCTGCAATTCAATTTGCTCCTTGGCAAAGATGGGCAAACTGCGATCCCAGTAATTTTCCAAGATGGTGTTGTCTGTTACCAATATGCCATTGAGGTATACAGTAACTCTATCTCCCTTCATAATGATATGGAATGTATTCCATTGGCCGATTGGATTGTCGGCTACTACCAAGGGTTTGCTTTGATTTTTTTGATTATTATACAGACCGCCCGAACCCACCTGGGCACCTACTTCTCTTCTACTGGTATCCCAAATCTGAACCTGCGGACTACCCCTCAAATAAATTCCTGCATCTCCTTTTTCCGTGATTTTCCAGTCTACATACATTTCAAAATCACCGTATTGTTTTTCAGTAGCCAAGTTGTCTCCATGGCCAGTAAAAATGAGCAACCCATCTTTTACGATCCAATCGCCCTTGGTTTTTTCGTTAGCGAGTTTTTGTGCATTTTGCAATTCGGCAGCCGACATTTTAGACCTAGTAACCGGATTACCTACAAGGGCTTTCCAACCCACAATATCCTTGCCATTGAAGATCGATGCAAATCCATTATCGAAAGGCATCAAAGCAAGATGCGCTTTCAGTAATGGAAACAAAATGGCACTGTCGGCTCCTTTAATCAGGGGAAGCGCTTGCTCCAATACTTCCCGTACAGCCTTTCCGCGGATATTCTTATCGGCAAGTGCCATACGCGCAATAATCAATGCCGCCTCCTCTTGTACATCTGGATCACTCAAAGAACGACCCACCATCATCAATGAATTAAAACTCGGTAAATGAGCGGCAGCAGAAAGAATATGCTCCTTCTGTAAAGGATTGGGAGAAGCAGCCAGTTGATCCTGCAGCTGAAGTAATTGCTGTACCTCATTTTGAACTATTTTTTTTGCTATAGGTGCTGACTTTATTTCGGGCAACACAAAGTTCACATTATCCAGGGCTGCCTGGATATGTTTACGAGCGGGTTCCCCAGCCTTTTTCAAAGAATTATTGAGTGCCGCAATAGAGGCTTCAGAATGTATGATGGCAAGCGCCCTTGCAGCATTGCCCACAAAAGTTTCATCTGATAAAAGCTTCGACAAAGTTTTTACCGCAGCATCATCCCCAAGATATGCAAGATGCTGTATAATCAAGGAGCGACCATAAAATGATTTCACATATTTGAGAGCTGAAGAAAGCGTAGCTGCCGTGGATGATTTTAGTTTAGCATCCAATGCAACAGCATGAACGTATGCACTCAAAGCTAGGCTAGGCTTTAATCTTATTGAATCAGTATCATCAAGCTGCGAGAGTAGTTTTTTCCAGTCGCCACTAGTCCATGATTGCATGGAATTCAATGAAGCATTGGCATCGGCCACATGCTGGTAAGGAAAAGCCTGAATCGTATTATTTACTGCATCCGTTTGTGCAGAAAGTTTCACAAAAGAAACCACTAAGAAAATGAGGATGAAATATTTTTTTTTCATTGGTTGGTTTTTATTTTTTTTACATGAACGAGGATTGCTGTTGCATTTGTTTTGATGTGAAGCTATCCTGTCATTCTTTATATATATTAAATATTCCAGGGAGAGCGCATAGGTGGATTGATCAACCTATTTGCTTCGGCATCGTTTACAAATTCCTGTGTTACTGGATTAAAATGCAGGGTCCTACCCAATTGCAATGCAATTTTACCCATGTTAACAACGGTGCAAGATCTAAATCCATTGGATTCGTTCAACGCAAATGGCGTACGGTATTTCACCGAATCCAAGAAATTGGTTACCTGCGGTTCTGGGTCAGGCATCATTGCCAATTTTTGAGCAAGATTTGGAATATCCGATTTGAAACCAGCGTATAATTTTCCTTTAGGTCCTTCTATATAAGCTGCATTCGGATCTTTAGCTTCTCCATCTAGAATGATCTTGCAACCATCTTCATAGGTAAAGGTCAATTTCCTGAAAGTGCCGCAGGCATCGGGATGCTGTTGCTCTGCATCCACTTCCACCATTACCGGACTGGTTTCATCCTTACCCAAAAAATATTGAATCGGATCAATATAATGCTGGCCCATATCACCCAATCCGCCGCCATCATAATCCCAATAACCCCTGAAAGTAGAATGCACGCGATGTTCATGATAAGGTTTGAATGGGGCAGGTCCTAGCCATCTTTCATAATCCAATGAGGCAGGAACGGGTTGTGCTTCCAACTGTGTTTTACCTACCCAATAAAATTTCCAATCGAAACCGGTTGTTTTACTAACGGTAACCGTTAATGGCCAACCCAATAAGCCAGACTCCACCAATTTTTTGATGGGTTTCACTGGGCTCTTCATGCCGTAAAAGTTATCTGAAAATCTGAACCAGGTATTAAGGCGAAACATTCTTCCATATTGCTTTACCGCTTCTA
>JBIIVV010000326.1:0-3202 GCA_044339235.1 Ferruginibacter sp. | reverse complement strand
TCTTTAATGGCATTCCCTGCCTTTAGGTGGCTCTGGTAACTGAAAGCATCCTGATCTTCCCTACTGACTTTATATTCATTGGCTACTGCTTCAGCAGTTAATCCCATGCTAACATAATAATCCGGATTTTCTTTAGCAATTGAATAGGCTGGCGAAGTCTTCCAACCTGCTGTTGGCACCATACTCATACTTTCTACCCCACCCGCAATAATACATTCGGCCATGCCGGTTCTGATTTTGGCAGTTGCAATGGCAATACTTTCCAACCCGCTAGCACAATAACGGTTGATGGTAATACCCGGAGCGTGTATTCCTACCGCTTGGGCAGAAATCATTCTCCCCACCTGCAAGCCCTGTTCCGCCTCAGGTACCGCATTGCCAACAATTACATCATCAATTCTTTTTACATCCAACTGGGGTACAGTAGCCAGTAAGCCCCTTATCAGGTCAATAGCCAGGTCATCAGGCCTAGTAAACCTAAAAGCTCCTTTTTTACTTTTGGTAACAGCAGTCCGGTATCCTGCAACAATATAAGCTTCCTGCATATACTTAAATTTGATGATTTTTAATGAAGCCGCTTCGGGCTATGCGGCAATAGTTGTTTATGCAACTTTCTATATCAAAGTTATAAATTCTAAGGGAAAACAAAAAACTGAATCCAGTAACCTAATTTTGCATTGATATGTACACAATCATTCGAACTATTTTATTTTCCTTTAACCCGGAATGGGTTCATTATTTTTCAATGAATGGGTTGGGATTTCTTTGCAAGCTTCCATTCGGAAAAACCTTATTGAAGGCCGCTTTCAAACCCTCTGGAGATAGTTTAAAAACTAACTTCATTGGAATTAGCTTCCCCAACCCCGTTGGCTTGGGTGCCGGATTCGACAAAAATGCCCGATACCTCAATGAGTTAGAAGCGTTGGGATTTGGATTTGTTGAAATTGGTACCGTTACCCCCTTGGCACAAGCAGGCAACGACAAGCCAAGACTATTTCGCTTGCCAAAAGACAAAGCCCTGATTAATCGGATGGGATTTAACAATGATGGAGTGGAGATAATTAAAGAACGCCTTCGCAAATGGAATCAACGCGTAGCTAAAACTAGTGGCAATACAAGTAATCAGCGACTAATAGTCGGAGGCAATATTGGCAAAAATAAAATAACCCCCAATGAAGACGCTTGGAGAGATTATGTCATTTGCTTTAATGCATTGCATGAGTATGTAGATTATTTTGTAGTAAATGTAAGCTCCCCCAATACCCCTGGCTTAAGGGAACTTCAAGAAAAAGAGTCTTTGCGGAAAATTTTAACCGAATTGCAAATTCAAAATAACCAGTTCAAAACTCAAAAGCCTATTTTACTAAAAATTGCTCCAGACCTTAGCCTTGAACAAATAGATGATGTAATTTCTTTGGCAATGGAAATAAAATTGGATGGCCTTGTTGCAGCCAATACCACCATTGACAGAAAACAACTGACAACATCCGAATCCCTGCTAGCAAAGATTGGTGCAGGTGGTTTGAGCGGTGGGCCACTGAGACAAAAAAGCACTGAAATCGTTGAATACATTCACCAAAAAACAAATGGCCAATTACCCATTATTGCCAGTGGTGGTATTTTTACTGGTGCCGATGCCCAGGAAAAAATTGCTGCTGGTGCCAGTTTGGTGCAAGTATGGACAGGCTTTGTATATGAAGGCCCCTGTATCGTAACAAGAATATGTAGGCACTTAAACGAAAAATAATTCGCTTACCCTCTGGATAATGATAGCGGATCAACCAAGTTCAAAATTCAGCTAACAAAAAAAAGACCAACAGCCAATCAGTAAACATTATTTTTGCACTATGGATTATTTATTTACCTCCGAGAGCTTGATTAGCTTTTTTATTTTAGTGGTGCTGGAAGTGGTACTAGGTATTGACAATGTAATTTTTGTAAGTATCATTCTAAACCGACTTCAAAAAAAAACAGATCAACTAAAGGCCCGGCGCTTATGGATGATTACTGGCATTCTTTCGCGCAGTGTGCTCTTAATAGGACTCGGATGGCTACTTTCCCAAAAAGGAAAACCAGTAATTACTTTATTTAACAAGGGATTCGACTTGGCAAGTATCGTAATGTTGCTAGGGGGAATGTTTTTAATTTATAAATCAGTACGAGAGATCCATGAAAAATTGGAGGGAGAAAATCCAAGCGAAATCATTCAAACTAATAAAGGTATTGGAATGGGTAAGGCAATTGGTCAAATCATTTTAATTGATGCCGTATTTTCTTTTGACAGTATTATTACAGCCGGTGGCACTGCAAAGCATGTAGAAATAATGATTGCATCTGTTGTTATAGCGATGGCTGTGATGTTTTTATTCAGTCCGAAAATTTCTGAATTTATTCACCACCACCCTACCCTAAAAATGCTGGCCCTTTCATTTTTGGTTATGATTGGATTGAGTTTACTCATGGAAGGATGGGACTCGGAAACTGCAGAAAAAATGCACCTCAAAAATTACATTTACTTCGGAATGGCATTTTCATTTGTTGTTGAATTGCTCAATATGACCATGATAAAAAAAGCCGCCAAAAAAAGATTGGTAATTCTAAATGGGCCTACACTAATAGTAAAAGAAGCTGAAAAAAATTAATCTCCGATTCGTATCTGCTAATTAAACAACCAATAAAAATCACTCAAAACGAATAGGAATTATTCTGCCATTGCCAACAAAGTAGCAGCTACCACACCTGCGGTTTCTGTTCGCAACCTAGTATTTCCCAATGCCACTGGAATGAAATTATTTTGCAAAGCCATTGCTATTTCATCCGTTGTAAAATCACCTTCTGGACCAATGAGAATGGCTGAATCAGTAAATGGCTGCAAGCTATGTAATTGAATTTTTGCTTCCGAATTTTCGCAATGTGCAATAAATTTATTCATCGCGCCCACTTGTTTTACAAAATCAGCCAATTTGATTGGTTCCTGTAAAATAGGCAACCAGCTTTGTTGAGACTGCAGCATTGCACTAATTAAAATGCTTTTCATTCGATCAAACTTAAATGCAGTTTTTTCAGTGCGCTCGCAAATAATTGGTGCAATTTGAAAAACCCCAATTTCTGTAGCTTTTTCTAAAAACCACTCAAAGCGGTGATTATTTTTTATCAAAGAGATGGCAAGGGTCGTATTATTTGTAGAACGTTTAAGATGATC
>JBIIVV010000101.1:0-11325 GCA_044339235.1 Ferruginibacter sp. | reverse complement strand
AAACAGTTGAAAGTTATAATGATAAAATTTGGGACTATAAATATATACAACCAAAAGAAGATATATTTTTGCCACCTCATTTTAATAACGGACACGCTGTTTATGAAGATAGTTATATGAATGGGAATCTTTTTTTTACAGGAACAGAAACTTCAAATACTTTTAGCGGTTATATGGAAGGTGCAATTACAGCTTCAAATTTAGTATCCAAAAGGATTGCTAAAATTATAAACATTAACTAACTACAAATCAACGCCTTCATTTTCTAATAAAATCTTCCTATCCGCCTGTGGCGGACTGAGTTCAAATCCCGGTCTCGCTAAACGAAAATCAAGGACTTACGTTACATCTTGGGTCCTTTGTTTTGTCATGAAACTTGGAAAAAACTAACTAGGAATCTTACTAACAAAAAATTTAATCCCATCCCCCTCCAATACTTTTAAATACGTTCAATGCGGTAATTTTCTTTCTCTTTGATATATTTATTAATTCTAGATTAGATTGTAATGCATTTTGCTGTGCTATAATAACATCTAAATAGGGAACCCTTGCAGATTTATACAATGAAAGTGCAATGTCTACAGCAAGGTTATTTTTTTCATTTTTATTTTTAGCGATGGTATCAATTGCAGACAAATTAGTTAATTCCCCAAACTCATTAACTACTTCTACATAACCATTTATAATTTTTTGTTGATAATAAGATAAAGCTTCAATTTCAGTTGCATTAGCCTGATTGAAATTTGCTTTAATGGCTGATTTATTGATAAGAGGGGCTACTATGCCACCTAAAAAATTATAAGCCATTGATTCTGGCGTTTTTAAAAGGTAGCTGCTGTTAAATGCCTGCAATCCAATGCTAGAAACAATATTAAAACTTGGAAGAAAGGCTGCTTTTGCTGCTTTTACATCAAGTTTCGCAGCGTTTAAATTAAGTTCAGCAGCTTTAATATCTGGTCTATAATAAAGTAAATCAGACGGTAATCCTTTATTTAAAATAGTATTCGATTGGTATAAGCTCTCTTTATTACGTAGTATTTTTTGTGGGAATCTACCTATTAAATTATTCAAGCCGTTTTCGGTTTTATTAATTTGTTGTTGTATTTCTAATTCAAGAATTAAAAGCGTTTGTAATTGACCACTAAACTGCAAAACAGCTAGCTCATTTGTTTTACCAGCATCTTTTTGAGCTTTTACATATTCTAAGGCTTCTTTTTGTTTATTAATTGTTTCATTGACAATTTCCAATTCTCTATCAAGAGCTAATAGTTCATAATACCATTTAGCAATTTCTGTTACTAAATTTGTCTTAATATACTTAATACCTTCTTCGGTTGAAAGTAATTTAGTATATGCAGCTTTTTTCTGATTGCTCAATTTGCCTCTAAAATCAACTTCCCAATTAGCTTGAAACCCTGTAAATATATCAGGTAAGCTTACAGGAACTCGATTATTGGGAGTAATATCTGTTGTGCTATTGCCAGCCCCATCCATTGTATATAAACCAAATCTTCTCACTCCGCCATTCAAGTTTACATTTATTTCGGGGTTTAATTTACCTTTATAAAATTGAAAATTTGACTTAGCCATTTCAATTTTTTGAAAAGCCATTCGTAAGTCGTTATTATATACAAATGCGGTATCAATTAAATTAGCTAAAATGATGTCATTTAAAAAATCTTTTCGATTAATTCGTGTTATTGATTTAGTTGTTTGATCGTTATAAGAAGAGGGTAGTTCTTTATTGGCAATTACATTATGAGCCTGCTTGCTAATTGAACAAGCAGCTAATAAAATAGTAAGACTAAAGGGGAAAATTAATTTCTTCATGATTATATTTTTTCAGTAAGTGGGATCTCGTTTTTCTTTTTTGATTTCTTTAAATCTAAGTTGGCGAAAATTACGTACAAACCTGGGATGACTAGAACGCCGAATAGGGTTCCCAATAACATCCCGCCTGTGGCAGTTGCTCCAATGGTTTTGTTGCCGATAGCGCCTGCTCCATTAGTAAATAACAATGGTATAAGACCCGCAATAAAAGCAAAAGAAGTCATTAGAATTGGCCTAAGTCTAACCTTAGCAGCTTCAATGGCTGCCTCTAATGGGGTTTTGCCTTCTCTTTGTTTTAGTGTAGCAAATTCTACAATCAAAATTGCATTCTTTCCTAATAAGCCAATCAACATAACGATAGCGATTTGCGCATAAATATTATTTTCTAAGCCAAGCATGTATAAAAATAAGAAAGCCCCTACAGTACCTGCTGGCAGAGATAAAATTACGGGCATTGGTAGTAAGAAGCTTTCGTATTGTGCTGATAGCAAAAGGTAAATGAATAATAAACAAATCAGAAAAATAAATATTGATTCATTTCCTTGTTCCGCTTGATCTTTAGAAGATCCGGCCCAATCATAATCGTAACCTTTAGGAAGTTTTTTAATAGCAGTGGCTTTAATGGCATCAAGAGCTTGACCACTACTAAATTTTTTTTCTGGTTCTCCATTAATAATGGCAGAAGGATACATGTTGTATCGTGTGACCTGCTCTGGCCCATAAATTTTTTCAATAGTTAAAAAACTAGATACTGAAACCATTTCTCCGTTTCTGTTTTTTACATTCAATTTTAAAATATCTTCAGGATGTGCTCTAAATTCTGGTGCAGCTTGTACCATTACACGGTATAACTGACCAAAACGTATAAAATTAGTTGCATATTCACTTCCTAAAAATGTTTGAAGACTATTTAAGATATCATCTACGATTACATTCTTTTGAGCAGCTTTTGTATAGTCTATATTAACCATATATTGAGGGAAGGAAGCATCAAAAGAAGTATAGGTATTTCTCAGTGCTTCATGTTTATTTAATTCAATAACAAAATCATTTGTAATTTTTTCAAAAGCTTTAAGATTTCCCTTACCCGTTTTGTCTAAAAGTCTTAATTCAAATCCACTAGCATTACCATATCCAGGAACAGGCGGCGGTGTAAAAAATTCAATTTTAGCATCTTGAATATTCTTAGTTTTATCTTTTAATATTCCTATAATCTCCTGGTCCGTATATTTTCTTTCGTCCCAATTTTTTAAACTAATTAAGTTCATTCCAAAATTTGCACCAGTTCCGTCAGTTAATACATTGAATCCCGCAAGTGTAGATACAGAGCTTACCATATCAAGATTATTTGCTACTTGTTGTATATCATCTACTACTTTTTCAGTTCTTTCTAAAGTTGCCCCTGAAGGAGATGTAATATTTGCGTAAATAGTTCCTTGGTCTTCATTAGGTATAAAGCCGCTAGGTAATACTTTACCTAAAACACCTGTGATTAAACAAAATACAATTAAGGAGCCGTATATAATCACTCTTTTGTTAGAGATTAATTGAATTATCCATTGAAATTTGTTTTCAATTTTATTGTATCCGTAATTAAATCCTTTAAAAAATTTATTAGTCAAATTTGAAGTATTTTTATCATTATTATGCGGTTTTAATAATAAAACACATAGTGCTGGAGTAAGTGTTAATGCTACAACTCCAGATAATACAATAGCTACGGCCATAGTCAATGAGAATTCTCTATAGAAAATCCCTGTCGGTCCTGGAATAAAGGACACGGGAATGAATACCGCAGACATAACTAAGGTAATCGCAATAATTGCACCAGAAATTTCTTTCATAGCATGATTGGTTGCTACTCTTGGAGTCATATGAAATTTCTCCATTTTGTAATGAACAGCTTCCACAACCACAATGGCATTGTCAACCACAATGCCGATGGCTAAAACCAATGCAAATAATGTGATTAAATTTAACGAGAATCCAAAGAATTGCATAAATAGAAATGTTCCAATTAAAGAAACAGGTACTGTTAATGCTGGAATTAATGTAGATCTCCAATCTTGTAAGAAAACTAATACTACCAATGAGACTAGTAAAAAAGCCTCGACTAAAGTTTTTAAAACAACTTTGATTGAAGCGTTCAAAAAGTTGGATACATCGTAACTAACCGTGTAGTCAATATCTGCACTAAAATTCTTTTTAAGCTCATTCATACGTTTTTTGATATTTCCAATTACTTCATTAGCATTAGTGCCAGGCCTTTGCTTTAATAAAACGGCTGCAGAAGGTTTGCCATTTTCTTTAGAAATAACATCATACTCTTGTGATCCTAGTTCAATTTCAGCTAGATCTTTTAATTTTAGTAAGGCACCATCAGATGTACTTTTGATAATTATATTTTTATATTGTTCTTCTGTATTAAATTTCCCAATATATTTTAGCACATATTGTAATGATTGAGGGTTTTTTCCTGATGCATCTCCAACTTTACCAGGAGCGGCTTCAATATTTTGTTCTTTTAAACTATTGATAATATCTTGACTAGAAATATTATAAGCATGCATTTTAACTGGATTTAACCATATACGCATTGAGTATTCTCTCATTCCCATAATATCTGCAAACCCTACACCTTCAATTCTTTTTAATTCAGGGAGAATATTAATATCTGTAAAATTGTATAAGAATTTTTCGTCAATACTTGAATCATTACTCAATAAATTCAAATAGAGTAACATACTGTTTTGCACTTTTTCAACAATTACACCCGCTTTAACAGCTTCTTGCGGAAGTTCATCTAATGTCGATGATACTCTATTTTGGACGTTAACTGCAGCTAGTTCTGGATCCGTACCAGATTTGAAAACAATACTTATTACACTTGTCCCATCATTGCCTGATACTGAGGTCATATAGGACATACCAGGTACGCCATTAATGGCTCTCTCTAATGGAGTAACAACAGCTTTAACACAAGTTTCAGCATTAGCCCCTGTATATTTTGTAGTAACAGTAACTTCAGGCGGTGCAATATTAGGAAACTGTGTAATTGGTAATTGTGTTAAGGCAATCACACCTAGCAGTAATATGAATATGGATATAACAATGGATAAGACAGGTCTATTTGTGAATTTTAATGACATTTTTTCTTTAGTTTAGATTTTTGTATTTATGGGGTTCTCCACTAATTTATATGCAACTTTATCACCTACTTTAATATTTTGTATGCCTTCAAATATCACTTTATCATTTTTATCTAGATCTTTATCTATAACAAAGAAGTTGCTGAGCCTAATGATTGGATTAATTTTTTTTGAATAAACAATATTATTTTTATCAACTAAATAGATATAAATACTCCCTTGCACTTCGAAAGTTGATTTTTGAGGTATAATTATTGCATTTTTATATTCTTTCTTAAGAATGATTTTACCAGTAGCGCCTTCTTTTAATAATTTTTCTGGGTTAGGAAATTTTGCTCGAAATGCAATATTTCCAGTTTCTTTATTAAATTCAGTTTCAGTTGTTTCAATATTTCCCACGTGCGGATAAATCGAATTGTTTGCTAGTGATAAGTTTACCTTATTGCTTTTATTGTTTGACTGAATATAATCTAGGTAGTCAATTTCGGATACATTATAATAGGCATATATTGTTTCATTATTAGAAATGCTAGTTAATAAAGCTCCTTCATCAATTAGGCTTCCTTTTTTATTAGGGATTCTATTAATAATGCCATCAAAGGGTGCTTTTATTCTGGTATATTCAATGTGTAATAATGCCTGTTCTTTAGCCACTTTAGCTTCATTTACTTTCGCCCTGTTAATACTCACTTTTGTTGAAACCAATTCAAATTCAGATTTAGAGACTATATTTTTATCCAATAATTTTTTAGTATTCTCAACTTCTATTTCTGAAGCTCTTAATTCAGCATTCGCGATTTGAATAACAGCTTCTGCTTTATGTTCATGTTGTTCAAATTCTTTACTATTAAGTTTAAAAAGGATTTGATCTTTTTTTACTTTTTGTCCTTCATCAACTAAAATTTCATCAACAAATCCTCTTACTTTAGTTCTAATTTCTACATTTTGAAATGAGTTAATACTAGCAGCATATTCTCTATCATACGTAGTGTCTTTTATTACTGGTTGAATGACTAAATACGTTTGTTGTTGGTCCTTTATAGTTTTGGTGGAGCAAGAAATCAATACTATTGAAATACAAATACTCCATACCAATGAATTCATGTTCATTGTGCTGAATTTTATTATGAAAAAATGAAAGAATTGCCCAAATAGGCATTATACTCCTTGACTAATTAAGCCACTAAATTCTTTGGAGGTGGAGTTGAGAATTCTGGATGAAATTGTATTTTATTCTTCGTATTATACAATAAGAAATTCAAATTTTGTTGTTTGAAAAATATAAACTCTTTTGATGAGCATGTAAATATTTTTAAAGAAAAACTTTCGTTTTCTTCCATTGACTCATTTTCGCTTTTTGGAAAATTTCGACCAGTATCATTTTTAGAATCCCCTTCCGTATTATTTTGCAAATAGATACCATCTTTGCTTGTAAAATTATCTATAAAATTAATAGGAACATTCATGCACATTATTTGAATACAAATAATGGAAAACACCATCTTTATAATATGATTCTGAATCTTTTTCATTTTTACGACACAAATCTACTTCTAAATAAACAATTTTATATTTTTATTCTAAAATCAACATTTCTTATGTTAGTAGCTCCTCAATTCGAGTTAAAACGGTTCATTCCGCTTATCGAAAATCCAAGGCTTTACATATCAACACCTTAATTTTATATCAATTTTTTAACAAAACTCTGGTGTTATCGATAAAGTTTTGATTTAATTAATTCATGGTGATGAACAATATGTAAGAAATTGAAAATGGCAAGTTCTCTTAAGGTTACTTTTCCTAAAATTGGATGGTTGAATTAAAAACTGTATAACTCAATTTCAGTATAACTATTAATTCTATTTACTAATGATTCATTCAAAGATTGGTGCTTTTTAATTAAATCATTTTTCCTTTTAAATATTAGCGGTTTTGGAATATATATAGTTGGAGCTTTTGCCCCACCTTGCAAAGCAGTTTTATATAATGTTTGAAGTTGCTGAAATGATCTAGTTTCATTTTTATTGATACCTTACAATACTTGCAATAAAGGTTTAGGTAATGCAAATCCAATATTTATTATATTTAGCACTTTAATTAAATGAGCCAAATCTTGCTCTGCCGACTATTTATTATTTATATTAATTTCAAATTCATCTTATTTAAATTGTTCACCAATTCATTAAATTGAACTACAGTTTCATTAAGTGATTTAATTATAGATGTTTTATCCATGTTTTAGCTTCTATTGGTTTATGAATTGATATGTTTATTCAGATTAACTGCAATTATAAATAATGATTTTAAGTTTTAGGATTCTTGCATAGTTCCATAAAGTGGGTCAATAAAACGCTGCGTGAGCAAAACACCCCCTCAAATCGGTTGATTTCGATTTTCTCAAAACACAAGACCTTACAAATCAACGCTCTCATTTTCTCAAAAAATCTTCCTATCCGCCTGTGGCGGACTGAGTTCAAATCCCGGTCTCGCTACATGAAAATCAATAACTTACGTTAAATCCTGGGTCCTTTGTTGTTTCTGCTTGAGCTTTGCGTGAGGTTTTTTCGAAAAGAAAACCTATTTTCATAAAACACTTTGGTTGACAAAATATAAGCTTATAAACTTCAATCATTTTCTAAAGCGTATGTATTTTAAAAATGAACTTACATCTACTTTTTAAAAAAAATATAAAAATGAAAAATTTATTTACTGCATTGCTATTTTGCTTATTGTATTTACCTAACTTCTTAAATGGGCAAAATTTAACCAAAATTGAACCTGCTGATAGTATGGCACTAAACTATCATCTCATGCATCCAGGCGGCAATAGTCTGCCAGGCGATCCAAACGCTGCATTTTATCTTGATGGCTTGTATCATCTTCATTATATTTTGGCACATCCCTTTAAACAAAATAATTCTTTCTCTTTTGTGCATGTAACTAGTCCAGATATGTTGCACTGGACATGGCAACCCACCACATTACAACCCTCATTTACCGGTCATGGCATGTTCAGTGGAACAGGCTTCATTACTAAAGAAGGTAAACCAGCAGCCATCTATCATGGTGAAGGATCGAATAGAAATCAAATAGCCATTGCAAAAGATAGAAAACTTACTGCTTGGGAAAAACCTTACCCAATGGATGTTTTTAATGCGGATGGCACAGAGGCCAAAATTGATCATTGGGATCCTGATTGCTTTCTTATTGGAGACACCTATTATGCAATTTCTGGCGGTGAAAATAATCCTTTAATGAAATCAAAAGACTTAAAAAAGTGGAAAATTGTGGGTGATTTTTTACATCATAATTTGTCAGATGTTGCTTTTGGTGAGGATATTTCCTGTCCCAATTTTTTCAAAATAGGAGACAAATGGATGCTACTATGTATTAGTCACCCACTAGGATGCCGTTATTATATTGGGGATTGGGATGCTAAGGCGGAACAATTTATTCCAAAAAAACATGGACGTATGAACTGGCGAAGAGATGACCAAAGTTTTTTTGGCGGACAAACTTGGCGTGTTGACTTCTTTGCACCAGAAAGTTTACTTACACCTGATGGACGACGTGTAATGTGGGCATGGCTAGCAACGATTGGTACCCCAGATGGAAAGATGGATGGCAGAACCATTCAGTCTTTGCCACGAGAATTAAGCTTACCTAAAGATGGAATATTACGTATCAAGCCATTGCATGAACTAAAAACATTACGGTATGATTCTATAATTTATAACGATATTAAAATTACTGAACTTAGTCGTGAAATTTCACCTACTATTGCTCCTGTAGGCACAACAATTGGAACTTTAAATTCAGATGCACTTGAAATTCATATTAAGATTGCCCGAAATCAAGCAGATAGAAAGATTTTTGGATTTACTATCTTCTCTGATGGTAAAGGTGGGGGTTTACCAATTTTATTTCGTCCAGAAACAGGCACCCTACGTTTAGGCAATACAGAAGCGCCTTTTTCAATTGCCGACTTGCCTCCAGGTGAGGATATTGATTTACGTATTTTTATAGATAAGTATCTTGTAGAGGTTTTTGTGAATGATAGACAGGCAATGGTAGCGTCTTATGCTGATTACAGAAATAAAAATAGTTTAAGCGCTTTTACTGTTGGTGCTCCAATCACTTTGAAAAAACTTGAAATCTGGAAATTACATCCAACTAATCAAGGTTTCAGAGAAGCTCAGATCAATCAAATTTGGAAGCCAGAGTAAATTTCAGGCTGCTATAAGCACTGGAAATTAAGTTAGCTGTATTGGAAAAAAAACTGAAATCGACCAAAATCGGTCGATTTCCTTTTTTCTAAAACACATCACCTTACAAATCAACGCCTTCATTTTCTCAAAAAATCTTCCTATCCGCCTTCGGCGAACGGAGTTCAAATCTCGTTGTCGCTACAAAGCCTATTACGAAAGTGAAAGGCTTTGTTAATTCTAATTGGTTTTGTAGAATACGGTCTTCCAAGAACGTGTTTCACCCCATACGGTTGATTTTGCATTGGCCTGAACAATAATAGACTTACCATCATTGCTCAAGTTCCAAATCTCTTGTACATAATGAATAACTTCTTTCATGTTTACTACGGTGTTAATTGTTATATTTTGTCCATCATCCGACCACTTTACTGTGAACTTCTTTCCAATTCCCTCACCTTGATTCATTTCAGTTTCTTTACCATCAAAGGCTAGTTGCTCCTGATTTCTGGACAACTTTGTGCCGGGAGAGGAGTTAGGTGTTGCTACGGTTAGAAAATCTGCCTGCTGTGCTATTTTCATTGTTTTAGCATTCATGCGATCCCCGACTGTATATGCACAAACAATATTTCCACCCATGGTTATGGGTTCTTTGGATTTCCATTCGCCAGAAAAGTTTACGCGATGCGTGTTATTTTTTTGCTGAGCTGGTACGGTAAAATAAAATACTCCTGTTAACAGAAAAATCAGGCAGGGTAAAACGTATCTTTTATTTTTCATAAAATTTTTTTTATAAAGCCTTTACGGGTTGACTAAAGGTACGGCATCGTTTTTAATTACTTTTCATCATAAAAAAACCTTTGTGAGGAAAACACCCCCTGAAATCGGTCGATTTCAGTTTTTCCAAAACATAATTAACTACAAATCAACGCCTTTATTTTTCAAAAAATCTTCCTATCCGCCTTCGGCGGACTGGGTTCAAATCTCGTTCTCGCTAAATAAAAATCAAGGACTTACGTTGAATCGTGGGTCCTTTGTTGTTTCACCTTGGTGCGTCGGCGGTATAATTAAACCGGCTTAGGGCATTGGATGTTCCCATGGTCCTCTATATGGGCGTTGCAGCAGTTTTGTAGCTTCGGGATCGCCAATGACTTCCATTTTTTTATGATCATATCGTACTGCTCTGCCTAGTTGCATCGATATGTTGGCTAGGATACAGCTGGCAGTTGAAATATGCCCTTGTTCAATATCGGCAACTGGTCGAGTTTTATTATCAATTGCATCGATAAAATTTTTCATGTGCATGCGTGTTGCCGAAGCAGCATGCAGTTCAATATCTTTTTCGTTGAGGTCTTCTGGATATTTTTCTCTTTCGTATAGGGTATCGCCATGCAGTTTTTTGCCATTATCTACTGGAGTAAAATCATATTTCATCGGGTCGCCAGAGAGCGTCCCTTTCTCTCCATAAATTTTAAAAGCCCATGGATAATCAGGGTCAGCAGAAGTTCCCCATGTTCTGTGTTGCCAAACACAATTCAACCCATCATATTCAAAAATCGCATGTTGTGTATCTGCTATATTGCTTTTGCCAATATGATTTCCATAGATGCCTCCAGTGGAACTTATTTTTGTTGGCCATCCTAGATCAAGCATCCAACGAACTGCATCAAACATATGTACGCACATATCACCCATGATACCATTGCCATATTCCATAAAGCCACGCCACCATCCTCTGTGAGGTAATCCATCAAATGGGCGAAGCGGAGCTGGTCCAGTCCAACTATCATAGTCAAAAAAATCAGGTATTGCTTGAAGTGGTGGATTGCTTTCATTGCGCATATGATAGTAGCAGCAAATTTCAATATGATGAATTTTGCCAAGCAATCCGGCATCGATTATATTTTTTTTTGCTTCCACTAAGTGTGGTGTACTTCTTCTCTGTGTGCCTACTTGAACAACGCGATCATATTTTCTGGCGGCGGCAAGCATGGCTTCACCTTCCATTACATCGACGCTGATGGGCTTTTGAACGTATACATGTGCTCCTGATTTGATGGAGTCAATTGTTTGGAGCGCATGCCAATGATCGGGACTTCCAACCAAAACGATTGCTGGTTTTTGTTCCTTCAACATGGTTC